>DASSYK010000166.1:0-5042 GCA_035703345.1 Solirubrobacterales bacterium | reverse complement strand
ACGGTCAGGAAGATGCTGAGCCAGGCCGCGCACCGGATCGCCGCCAGTTCGTCGCCCGCCCCCAGGTGGTCGCGATGTGCGCGCTCGAGCAGCCGCATGTGCTCGTCGTCCCTCCCCAGCATGTAGGCCGCCGTCGCCAGCAGCTCGAGATCATCCGGCGCGAGCCGCGCTTCCTCGTCCGCCCGCGCGAGCAGATCGTGGGCCCGTTCCCAGGCCCCGCCTTCGTATGCCTCTCGCGCTCGATCGAGCTCCTGGACGGCACCCATCGCGGCCACCTCCGTGAACTCGTTGAGCGTACTCAGCCGAGCTGGATCTCGGCCTCGGCGTTGCGGATGATCTGGTTGCCGCCCTGCTCGGCGACCGTGTCGACGACGATGCGGCCGTCGTCGGCAGACTTGACGGTGCCGGTCACGGTCAGCTCCTGCTCGGGGAAGCCCATGCCGCGGAACTGGACGGAGAGGCGCTTCAGCGCCCTCGGATCGCCGTCGGCGATCTGGGTGTTGGCGCGGGCGACCTGGGCCATCATCCAGAGGCCGTGCAGGATGTTGGACGGCAGGCCGACCTGGGTGGCGAACTCCTTGTCGATGTGAATCGGGTTGAAGTCCCCCGACGCGCCCGCGTAGCGGTGCGGCAGGTACTTGTCCGGCGTGATCTTCAGCTCGGGGACCGCGGCCCCCACCTCGAGGTCGGCCATCAGACTCCCCTGACGATGTTGGTCCAGGTGCCGCGCACGACCTCGGCGCCGTCCTGGTTGGTGGAGACGGACTCGTACACGTAGAAGCCCCTGCCGTCCTTCTCGAAGATCTCCTTGCACGTCGCGGCCGTCTCGATCACGTCACCCACGCAGACCGGCTCGTCCCAGACGAACTCCTGGCTGGCGTGGAGCATCAGCGCGAGGTTGATCCCGACATCGGGGTCGAGGATCGCGGGCCCCATGCTCGGGGCGCTGTAGACGACGCAGAACATCGGCGGCGCGACGACGTCGCGGTATCCCGCAGCCTTCGCCGCGTCGCGATCGTGATGGACCGGGTTCTCGGCGCCGACGGCGTTCGCGAACTCCCGGACCTTCTCGAGCCCCACCTCGTAGGTCGTGCTGGGCCACTGCTTGCCGATTGCCTCGGTCTTGACCGGCATGAGGCGGGCGATTCTAGTCTTAGGGCGAGCGACCAGGCGTGAAGGCACCCCGGCTCACACAGGAATCCAACGGGACCACCTATCTCCGCCCCGGGGCGATCCCCCTGATCGTCGCCGCGATCGCGGTGCCGATCGTGGCGGCGATGCTCCTCGGGGTGGTCGCGATCGAGGGGACCGCCCTCGGCCTCGCGGCGGGGGCGGCCGCCGTGGCGACGATCATCGTGCTCGCCGCCCGCGCCCGACCCCGCGGGGCGATGGAGGTCGCGGCCCGCCGGGACGCCGAGCACCGGCTGCTCATCCTCGCCACGGGCGAGGTGACCCCGGACGTCGTCGAGCAGATCCGGCTGCGCGGCGAGGGCGCCGCCGACGTGCGCCTGGTGGTCCCGCTGCGGAGCCGGCGCATCGACCGCTGGCTCTCGGCCACGGACGACGCGCGCGACGCCGCCCAGACGCTGCTCGCGCATGCGGCCGGAGCGCTGGTCGCCGCCGGGCTCCCGGTGAGCGGCTCGCTCGGGGACAGCGACCCCGTGCAGGCGCTGGAGGACGAGCTGCGCTCCTACCCGGCCGACGAGGTGCTCTGGGTCGCCTCGGAGGGTGAGCCGAACTCCGCCGAGCGGGCCCGCGAGCGGCTCGGGCTGCCGCTCACGCTGCTCCGTGCGGGCTGAGCGTCTCGGGGCCTCAGAGGCCTTCGCGCGAGCGGGCCAGCTCGAGCGCGTGCTCGTAGCTCGGCTGCAGCGAGAGGAAAGAGCAGAGCCCTATGCGCACCTCGAGGACCCAGCCGAGCACGTTCTCGACCTCGATGCCGCTGCCGCGGCCGCGCCCGCGGCTGCGAATGGTGGCGATGACGTGGCGCTCGCCGACGGGCTCGATCCGGTCGATCTCCATGTCGAACTCCGACCAGGCCTCGTCCCACTCGCGGGCCCAGTCGACGAACGCCTGCTTCCCGCGGAAGCTCCCGGCGTTGCCCAGCTCGGGGGGAACCAGCACCTCGACGTCGCCGGTGAGGGTCTCCATCACCCGATCGCGGCGGCCGTCGGCCCAATCCCCGATCGCGCCGCGGATCAGCTCGACGTTGCGCTCCTGCTCCGGGCTATTCGCCATCGACCTGGAGCACCGCGAGGAACGCCTCCTGCGGGACCTCGACCGCCCCGACCTGCTTCATCCGCTTCTTGCCCTTCTTCTGCTTCTCGAGCAGCTTCTTCTTGCGGGTCACGTCGCCGCCATAGAGCTTCGCGGTGACGTCCTTGCGCACCGCCTTGACGGTTTCGCGCGCGATCACGTTGGAGCCGATCGCCGCCTGCACGGGGACGTCGAACTGCTGGCGCGGGATCGTCTTGCGGAGCCGCTCGACGAGCGTGCGACCCTGGTCGTAGGAGGCCTCCTTGTGGACGATCAGCGAGAGGGCGTCGACCTTGTCGCCGGCGAGCAGCACGTCGAGCTTGACCAGGTTCGACGGGCGGTTCTCGATCGGCTCGTAGTCCAGCGAGGCGTAGCCCTTGCTGCGCGACTTGAGCTGGTCGAAGAAGTCGAGCACGATCTCCGCCAGCGGCAGGTCGTACTGGACCTGCACGCGGTCGGGCGAGAGGTAGTGGATGCCGACGTGCTCGCCGCGGCGCTTCTGGCAAAGCTCCATGACCGCACCCACGTGATCGTTCGGGGTGATGATGGTGGCGCGGATGTAGGGCTCGGCGATCGACTCGATCATCGCCGGGTCCGGCATGTCCGTCGGGCTGTGGACCTCGACCACCTCGCCGGTGTTGATCAGCTTCACCTCGTAGCGGACGTTGGGGGTCGTCGCGAGCAGCTCGACGTCGTACTCGCGCTCGAGCCGCTCACGGACGATGTCCATGTGCAGCAGGCCGAGGAAGCCGCAGCGGAAGCCGAAGCCGAGCGCGTCGGAGGTCTCGGGCTCGAACGAGAGCGCCGCGTCGTTGAGCGCGAGCTTGTCGAGCGCGTCGCGCAGGTCCTCGTAGCGGTCGGTGTCGATCGGGAAGAGCCCGCAGAAGACCATCGGCCGGACCTCGCGGTATCCCGGCAGCGCCTCGGCCGCGGGGTTGTCGCGGCTGGTCAGGGTGTCGCCGACGCGCAGCCTGGTGACGTCCTTGATGCCCGTGATCACGTAGCCGACCTCGCCCGCCGCCATCCCCGGCGCCGGGCGCATCTCGGGAGTGAAGAAGCCGATGTCGTCGATGTCGGCCTGGGTACCGGCCTGCATCGCCGCAATCGGCTCGTTCTTGCGGAACGAGCCGTCCACCATCCGCACGTAGGCGACCACGCCGCGGTACTGATCGAACTCCGAGTCGAAGATCAGCGCCCGCGGGGGCGACTCGGGCTCGCCCTCGGGCGGCGGGATCAGGTCGACGATCGCCTCCAGCACCTCGGTGACGCCCTCCCCCGTCTTCGCCGAGATCCGCAGCGCGTCGCCGGCGTCGCCGCCGAGGAGGTCGGCGACCTGCGCCGCGACGCCATCGGGGTCGGCGCCCGGCAGGTCCACCTTGTTCAGCACCGGGATCAGCTCGAGGCCGGCGTCGATCGCCGCGTAGGCATTGGCGACCGTCTGGGCCTCGACGCCCTGGGCGGCGTCGACCACCAGCAGGGCGCCCTCGCACGCGGCGAGGCTGCGCGAGACCTCGTAGGCGAAGTCCACGTGCCCGGGGGTGTCGATCAGGTGCAGGTTGTAGACCTGCCCGTCGGCGGCCGTGTAGGGCACCTGCACGGCCTGGGCCTTGATCGTGATCCCGCGCTCGCGCTCGAGGTCCATCGAGTCGAGCATCTGCGGGCGGTGCATGCGCGCGTCGACGGCCCCTGTGAGCTCGAGGATGCGGTCGGCCAGCGTCGACTTGCCGTGGTCGATGTGGGCGATGATCGAGAAGTTGCGGATGCGGTCCAAACCGCGCCTGATGTTAGGCGGGTGGGGCCAGCACCCGCGCGTGCTCGTCGCCGCCCGTGTCCTCGTCCTCACCTCCGGAGAACGCCTCAGCGGCCAGGACGGCGCTGCCGAAGACGAAGGCGGTCGCGAAGATCGCCGCGACGACCCTCACGGGCGGCCCGCCGTGGACCCCGGTCTCGTGGACGACCGCGTGCCCGCGCCCGCGTGAGATGAGCCAGCGATTGACGGGCCAGGCGACGAAGCCGGCGATCGCGAGTGCGAAGGCGAGGCTGCCCCAGAACATCAGCTCGCTCAGGCCCGCCTCCATCGCCCCGGGAATCGCAAGCAGGATCGCGTTGTCGACCAGTTCCATGATCGCGATGCTGAAGGTGTCCGACGCGAGGGCGATCGGGATCACCGCGGCGATGGCGAAGCCCGCGCGCAGCAGCGGCAGGCTGGTCAGCCCGTAGCCGAACAGGAAGGCGAGGCCGATGGCGAGCGCGATCGTGCCGGCGTTCGAGAAGCCGAGGGCGGTCCCGATCGCCACGCCCAGGATCTCGCCGATCGCGCAACCGGTCAGGCAGTGCAGCGTCGCGGAGGCGGCCACGACGGTCAGCTCGCGGCCCTCGGTGGGCATCTGGTGGTGGTGCTGCCCGGAGTGGTCGCGCCCTGCGTGCTGATCGTGTCCGGCCTGCGTCGCGCTCGAGTCCATTTCCTATACCTCCTGGGGGTATCGGGCCTGGGCCGGAACTCTACCATATACCCCCGGGGGGCTTATTGAGGAGCGCGTTGTCATCGCGCACCGCGCTGCGTAGCGAAGACCTGCGGCTCGATCAACTCCTTGCGGCTCGGCTCCACCCGGCCAGTATCGCCGCCCCGCTGGCGTGCTACAACGGACTCGCGCGGCGCACCAGGCGCCGCACCTGCTCCGCCTCGGGCACGCGCAGGGCGGTGACAGCGGCGAAGTACGCCGCGCCGCCGGCGGCGAGCGCCACCCCGAGGGAGACGATCTGGGCGATCACCGAGCGTCCGAGCATGT
>DASSYK010000034.1:0-11535 GCA_035703345.1 Solirubrobacterales bacterium | reverse complement strand
GGCCTGTGCGGGGACTTTCGCAAGCCCCTCACCTGGTCGGCCTCGATAGCGGGGGCGGGATTCGAACCCGCGACCTTCGGGTTATGAGCCCGACGAGCTACCAGACTGCTCCACCCCGCGTCGGTGACCGAATTCTAGCGCGATCATTTCGGTTCGAGGGGTCGATCCGCGTTCCTACGGCCTCGGGCAGGGCCTCGGATCGGGGGTCCGCACCAGCATCATCATCGCCGCGGCCGCGATCGGCCTCGGCCCGCCTGAAGGCCGCCGCGGCGGTCGAGCGACCTCGACGCGAGCTGGGCGATCGCCGTTCCTGTCAGCGCACCTGCGGCGGCGTCAGCCGGGTAGTGGACGCCGGTGTGGACCCGCGAGTACGCGACCAGCCCGGCGAGGAGGTGCAGGGGCAGCGCCTCCCTCGGGAGGACGTGTCCGACCCCGGTGGCGAAGGCGAACCCCGCCGCCGAGTGGCCGGACGGAAAGGACGTCGAGCGCGGCATCCGCACCTGCCGGGCCAGGGGAACGCCGGCAGCCGCCGGGTCGGGGCGAGGCCGCCCGACGCCCTTGAAGCCGAGGTTGAGGACGACGGCGGTGACGCCCAGCGAGAACAGCCCGCTCACGGCCGCGCGGCGGCCTTCGCGGCTTCGCTTGAGCGCGAGAGCAGCCGCCGCGCCGAGCCAGAGCTTGGAATAGTCGGCTGCGCGGGTGAGGCGGCGCATCGCGTCGTCGAGGGCCGGCGTCGGCGTGGCCGCGATCGCGGCGTAGACGGCGACGTCCAGCCGCTCGGCCTCGCGCAGCCAGGCCGGGCGCCCCGGGGACGGGAGCGCGAGAGGCTCCGGCACTGCGCCGCTCGCATGGTCAGGCCCCATAGCCGGTACAACCTAGCCGCCCACCGCTGCGTTTCGGGACAGCGTCTTGGGGGTAGGGAGGCGCCATGTCTGGGGCCGCTAGAGTGCCGAGCCGTGGTTCAGAGAGATATCTGGGGGGCCTGACGAGGTGAGGATCGCCGTCGTCGACATCGGGACCAACTCGACCAGGCTGCTGATCGCCGACGTCGAGGACGGGGAGGTCCGCGAGGTCGAGCGGCGCACCACCGTCACGAAGCTCGGCCGGGGGGTCGACCTCACCCACAAGCTCTGCTCGGACGCGATCGAGAGCGTCTGCTCCGTGATCCGCGACTACAAGGCGCGCTGGGAGGAGCTCGGCGCGGAGCGAGTGGTCTCGATCGCGACCAGCGCGGTGCGCGACGCCGCCAACGGCGAGGCCTTCATCGCGGAGCTGCGGGAGCTGTTCGGGCTCGACGCGCGGCTGCTGAGCGGCGCGGAGGAGGCGCAGCTCACCTACCTCGGCGCCACCGCCCAACGCGGAGATGCCGACGCCACGCTCGTCTTCGACATCGGCGGCGGCTCCACGGAGCTCGTCGTCGGGAGCGGCTCAGAGGTCGCTTTCCACGTCTCGCTTCAGGCCGGGACCATCCGCCACTCGGAGCGCCACCTGACCTCGGACCCGCCGGACCCGCACGAGCTCGAAGAGCTGGCCGACAACGTCCGCGCCCTCGTGGACTCGGCCGTCACAGCCGCCGGGGTGAGCGCGCGCAACGTCCGCGGGATCGCCGTCGCCGGCACCCCGACGTCGCTGGCGGCGATCGACCAGGAGCTCGACCCCTACGACCCCCGTCGCGTCCACGGCTACCGGCTCGGGCTGCGCACGATCCAGCACATCTATTCCCGGCTGGCCGCGCTGCCGCTGGCCGAGCGGCTGCGCATCCCCGGCCTCCACCCCGGCCGCGCGCCGACGATCGTCGCCGGCACGGTCATTCTGGTCCAGGTGATGAGGGCCTTCGGCCTCGAGGAGATCGAGGTCTCCGAGCGCGACATCCTGCACGGCTCGGCTCTCTCGGCGGCGCTGGTGCCGGCTTGAGAATACCTCCTTTTCAGTATTCCTTTTACATCCTGCCTAATGAATACTCGCGGGGTCGGGAGCGTTGGTGCCGGGCCTGACGCCTCACACCTCCTCTCGGCCCATAGGTCTCGGGCGTTTGCCGCAAGGCGCCTCCCGTCGTCTGAGGCCACACATACCCCCCAAGTAAGGCCCCTGAGACGTACCCCTGCCCGTCCTGACGGGGCCTCCGGACCGACCGCCATGGATTGGCGGTCGGTCTTCGTATTGCCCGGATCAGGCCGGCGACGGCTCGGCGCGGGCGTGGTCCCGCGCGACACGGGCGAAGGCGCCGCGGGCCAGGAGGCCCGCGACGATCCCGGCGACGCCGGCCATCACCAGCGCCGCGCGCGGATCGAGCGTCTCCGAGAGCCAACCGGCGAGCGGGCCGCCGATGGGCGTCGAGCCGAGGAACACGACCGAGTAGAGCGCCATCACCCGGCCCCGCATCACCGGATCCGAGGCGAGCTGGAGCGCTGAGTTGACCGAGGCCGCGAACGTGACGCTGGCGGCGCCGAGCGGCGCCAGCACCAAGAGCTCCACGGCCATCGAGGGGGCGCCGGCCGCGAGAAGGGCGAGCGCGCCGAAGCCGATCGCCGCTCCGGCAAGCAGCCCCGGAGTGGCCTTGCCCCTGGCTCCGATCGCCAGCCCGCCGATGATCGCGCCGATCCCCATCGCGCTGACGAGAGCCGCGTACGCGTCGGCCCCGCCGTCGAAGGTGAACTTGGCGAGCAGCGGAAGGACCGCCTGGAAGTTGAAGCCGAGCGTGCCGACCGCCCCCATCAGCGCGAGCGGGATCCAGAGATCGGGGGTGGCCCGGACGTAGCGCAGTGCCGCACGCACCGCGCCAGGCTCCCGCGGAGCGATCTCCGCGGGCTTCAGCGCGCGGGCGTCCATCGTCGCCAGCGCAGCGATCATCACCGCGAAGCTGGCGGCGTTCAGGGCGAAGCAGGGCTCGGGGCCGACCGTTGCGATCAGGACCCCCGCGACTGCGGGGCCGACCACGCGCGCCGAGTGGACCAGCACGCCGTTCAGGCTGACGGCGTTGACGACGCGCTCGCCGCCGACGATCTCCATCACGAACGCCTGGCGGGTCGGGTAGTCGACTGCGTTGACGCAGCCGCGCACGAATACGAGCCCGTAGACCATCCAGGGCTCGAGCCCGGCGGTCAGCGCCAGCGCCAGCATCATCAGCGGAGCGACCATGTGCAGCCCCTGGGTCAGGAGCAGGAGCCTGCGCTTCGGCACGCGATCGGCGACGAGGCCGCCGAGCGCGCCGAGGAAGAGCATCGGCACGAACTGGAGCGCGGTGGTGAAGCCCACGGCGATGCCGCTGTTGGTGAGGCTGAGGATCACCCACATCTCGGCGACCATCTGCATCCAGTTGCCCGAGACGGAGGCGAGCTGCCCTCCGAAGTAGCGCCGGTAGTTGGGGACCTCGAGGCTGGCGAAGGAGCGGCCGAGGGCCTCCGTCACCGCGGACCACCCATCCGCGCTCGCAGCTCCGCGGTGGGATGGTCGTGCTCGAGCATGCGCTCGAGCGCCGCCACGGCGCGCTCGAGCGCCGCGACGTCCTCATCGCCGAGCTCCGAGAGCCGGCGCGCGAAGTAGGCGGTCTTGCGGGCGCGGAGCTCGCGCAGCAGCTCGCGCCCCGCCGGTGCGACCGAGAGGATCGAGCAGCGCCCGTCGAGCGGATCGCGCGTGCGTTCGACCAGGCCGGCGCGCTCGAGATGGCGGACGACGCGGGTGGTCGTCGGCTTCGAGATCCGCTCGCGCTCGGCGAGCTCGGAGGGGCCGAGGGGACCGTGGCGCTCGATCGTCGCGAGCGCGGCGGTCTGCGACGGGCCCAGCCCGCTCCCCGCCTCCTGGCGGAGCCTGCGGGCGGTGCGGGTCACCGCGAGCCGCAGGCGGGGGGCCAGCTCGTCTCTCGTGTCGTCGCTCATGGCTGCCTGTCCGTGACCATCTGATAGTTAGCTTAGCAAATCACTTTCGCGACCCCACGGGGGACCAGGCTGCTTGGGGGTCCCCCCTCACCCCTAGGGGCAGGGCCCCGCGGGGCCCTCGTTAGATTGGGGCCATGCGCACGCCGGGGAAGGCCGCGGCGCTCGTCGCGGTCGCGCTCGTCTCCCTCGGCGCCTTCGCCGGCGCCGCCAAGAAGGAGGTCAAGAAGATGCCGCGGGGGCCCTACCCCGCGATCGGCTGCCAGGTCTTCCCGAAGGCGAACGTGGCGGCGAACGCGCCCTCGGCCGCCGACCAGACCGCGTGGAACCAGGACGTCTCGCAGGCGCCGCTCGACGGCAACTCGGGGAACTACATCGCCTACATCAACGCGCACGGCGGCGACGAGCTCCACCCGGACTTCGGCTCGCCCCGCGCCTACGGCTTCCCCTACGCGGTCACGGGCCGCAAGCAGAAGCGGACGCGCGTGCGCTTCACCGCCTACGGAGACGAGTCCGACCACGGCAGGTACCGCATCCCGTTCAAAGCGCTGATCGAGGGCGGCCAGCGCTCGGACGGCGACCGCCACGCACTCAGCGTCGACCGCAAGCGCTGCAGGCTGCAGGAGCTCTACCGCGCCTTCGCGCGCAAGCGCCCGAAGCCCCCGCACTGGGACGCGGACTCCGGGGTGATCTGGAACCTGCGCTCGGCGGCGCTGCGCCCCGACGGATGGACCTCCGCCGACGCGGCGGGACTCCCGATCTTCCCGGGCCTGGTCCGGCACGACGAGGTCCGTCGTGGCTCGGTCGACCACGCCATCCGCGTCACCTTCTCCTCCACCCGCGACGCATGGGTCCACCCCGCCTCCCACTGCGCCGGCGACACCTCCAACCCGGACGCGCCGCCGATGGGGCTGCGACTGAGGCTGAACGGCGGCTACGACCTGTCCGGCTTCAGCGGCGCCGCGGGCGTGATCGCGGTCGCGCTCAAGCGCTACGGGATGATCGTCGCCGACAACGGCTCGAACTGGTACTTCTCGGGAACGTCGGACCGCCGCTAGGACGACGAGAACCTCGACCAGCTCAAATCGATCCCGGGGTCGGCCTTCGAGGTCGTGCGCTCGGCGGCGCCGGTGCAGGTCTGCTGAGCGTAACCACAGGCGCCCGAGCCTGCTACCGTCATCGGCGTAAGGCCGAATACCGGCACAAGTTTGTGTTCAGCGCCCGCGTCGTTGCATCTCGCATCCTCCGCGTTCGCAGTGCACATAAGCATGGAGGTAGCGATATGCCTACCGGAACCGTGAAGTGGTTCAGCGACGAGAAGGGCTACGGATTCATCACGCCCGACGACGGCTCTGCCGACGTCTTCGTTCATCACAGCTCGATCGAGGGTGAGGGCTTCAAGACCCTCGCCGAGAACGCCAAGGTCGAGTACGAGACCGAGGACGGGCCCAAGGGCCCCGCGGCCGCGGGCGTGAAGCCTCTCTAAGGACTTCGCAGAACCGGCTGTAGGAAGAGGCCCCCGCAAGGGGGCCTCTTCTTTGCACCTATCCTGCCCCGCTCCAATGACCGAAGCCCGCCGAGAAGACCTCCGCAACATCGCGATCGTCGCCCACGTCGACCACGGGAAGACCACCCTGGTCGACGCGATGCTGTGGCAGTCCGGGGCCTTCCGCTCCGGCCAGGACGTAGCCGAGCGCGTGATGGACTCGATGGATCTCGAGCGCGAGAAGGGCATCACGATCCTCGCGAAGAACACGGCGGTCCGCCACGGCGAGGTGAAGCTGAACATCATCGACACGCCGGGACACGCGGACTTCGGCGGCGAGGTCGAGCGCGGCCTGACGATGGTCGACGGCGTGCTGCTGCTGGTGGACTCCTCGGAGGGGCCCCTCCCCCAGACCCGCTTCGTCCTGCGCAAGGCGCTCGAGGCGAAGCTGCCGGTGATCCTCGTCGTCAACAAGGTGGACCGCCCCGATGCCCGGATCGGCGAGGTCGTCGACGAGGTCTACGAGCTCTTCCTCGACCTCGACGCCGACGAGTCCCAGATCGACTTCCCGATCGTCTACACGAACGCCCGCGCCGGCTGGGCGTCGCTGAAGGAGGGTGAGGAGGGCACCGACCTCGGCCCGCTGATGGACCTGATCGTCGAGCGCATCCCGGCCCCCGCCTACGAGGAGGGCGCGCCGCTGCAGGCCCACGTCACCAACCTCGACGCCTCCCCGTACGTCGGCAGGCTCGCGCTCTGCCGCGTCCGCAACGGGACGATCCGCGCGGGCCAGCGCATCGCCTGGTGCCGCGCGAGCGGCGAGCTCGAGAGCGCCACCGTCAGCGAGCTGTACGTGACCGAGGCCCTCGACCGGGTCGAGGCCGCCGAGGCCGGGCCCGGCGAGATCATCGCCGTCGCCGGGATCGAGGAGGTGACGATCGGCGAGACGCTCGCCGATCCCGAGGATCCGCGCCCGCTGCCGGTGATCTCGGTCGACGAGCCCTCGCTCTCGATCACCGTGGGCATCAACACCGCCCCCACCGCCGGGCAGGACGGGAGCAAGCTCACCGCGCGTCAGATCCGCGACCGCCTCGAACAGGAGCTGGTCGGCAACGTCTCGATCCGGGTCCGCGACACGGAGCGCCCCGACGCGTGGGAGGTCGAGGGCCGCGGCGAGCTCCAGCTCGTCGTGCTGCTGGAGATGATGCGCCGCGAGGGCTACGAGCTGACGGCCGGCCAGCCGCAGGTGATCACGCGGGAGATCGACGGGCAGCTGTGCGAGCCGGTCGAGCGGCTCGCGATCGACGTGCCGGAGGACTACGTCGGCGTCGTCACCCAGGCGCTCGCCGTCCGCAAGGGGCGGATGGAGCAGATGGTCAACCACTCCACCGGCTGGGTGCGCCTCGAGTACCTGGTGCCGGCGCGCGGCCTGATCGGCTTCCGCACCGAGTTCCTGACCGAGACCCGCGGCACCGGCCTGATGCACCACGTCTTCGACCGCTGGGAGCCCTGGGCCGGCGAGCTGCGCACGCGCCCGACGGGCTCGCTCGTGGCCGACCGCCGCGGCAAGACCGCCGGCTTCGCCCTCTTCTCGCTCCAGGAGCGGGGCACGCTCTTCATCGGCCCCGGCGAGGAGGTCTATGAGGGCATGATCGTGGGCGAGAACGCGCGCTCGGAGGACATCGACGTGAACGCGATCCGCGAGAAGCAGCAGACCAACGTCCGCGCCGCCGCGGCCGACCAGACCGTACGGCTCGTGCCCGCGAAGCGGCTCTCGCTCGAAGAGGCCCTCGAGTTCCTGCGCGCCGACGAGTGCGTCGAGGTGACGCCGGAGGCCGTGCGGCTGCGCAAGCTCGAGCTCGAGCAGGTCGCGCGGATGAAGGCCGCCCGCAAGGTCAAGCAGGCCGAGCGCGCGGGCACATAGCCGCGGCGACGAGCCGCCGCTGCGCAGCTACGGCGAGAACTTCGCCGCCGGCGGGACGCCGAGGCGGGTGCGGGCCTTGCGCACCGCGGGTGTGGAGGTGCGGCAGGCCTTCGCGATCTGGTTGTCCGGGCGGCTGGGGTCGCGCTTGATCTCGAACTCGAGGCGGGCCCACGAGCTGAGCTGCTGGCGCTCCTGCGCCGGCGCGTCGTCGGGCAGGTGGGCGACCCCGGCCTCGGCGGCGCGCTCGCGCCGGCAGGCGAGGCAGTAGAGCCCTCCGTCTTCCTCGACCCACGAGTTGGGCATCGAGGGAGCATCCGCGTCGGGCATCCAGCGGATAGTCATGTCACAGCGGTGACATGTCCAGGCCTCGGTACTGATCGTCTGCTCGGTCAAGCTGGCTCCACCTTTCGTCTGATCCCTCTCTTTACAAAGGTCGTGCGCGAGGGACTGAGGGTGAAGCCGCCAAGCGATTACCTCTAACAGGGTACCGACCCGGCGGCTTCGGGGCTCCTCTAGCTCCTGCGGCGCCGCCCGCCTCCGTTGCGGGAACGGCCGGGACCTCCGTTGCGGGAAGGGCCCGGACCTCCGCTGCGCGAACGGGTGCGTCGCCGGTTGCCCGGCTCGACGCCGAACTCGCGGTGCAGCCCCAGCTCGCGGGCGATGTCGGCCATCTCCCCACGCTGCTCGGGGAGCACGAAGCTCGCCGCGATCCCGGACGCGCCCGCACGGCCGGTGCGGCCCGTGCGGTGCACGTAGGTGTCGCGGTCCTCGGGCGCGTCGAAGTTGATCACGTGCGTGATCTCGGCCACGTCGATGCCGCGGGCGGCGACGTCGGTGGCGACGAGCGTGTCGCAGCGGCCGTCCTCGAAGCTGGCGAGCGCACGGCGCCGCTGGTTCTGCGACTTGTTGCCGTGCATGGCCATCGCGTCGAGCTTGTGGCGGCTGAGCTTCTTCACCAGCCGGTCCGCGCCGCGCTTGGTGCGAACGAAGACCAGCGTCCGGCCTCGCTCGTTGTCGCGCAGCTCGCCGACCAGGGCGTCGACCTTCGCCTCGTGGGTCAGGTGATGGAAGCGGTGCTCGATCTCGCTGGGCTGCTCGGCGGCGGGCGCGTGCACGTGGCGGCGCGGGTTGCGGGTGTAGGCCGCCGCCAGCTCGCCGGCCGCGCCCTCGAGCGTGGCCGAGAAGAACAGCGTCTGCCGCCCCTGCTTCGGGATCAGCTTCACGATGCGGTCGACGGCCGGCTTGAAGCCCATGTCGAGCATGCGGTCGGCCTCGTCGAGCACCAGGGTGCGGACGTGGTCGAGGCTGAGCAGCTTGCGCTGGATCAGGTCCTCGAGGCGGCCCGGCGTCGCGACCACGATGTGGGCGGCGGCCGCCATGCGGGCCTGCTGCGGGATGCCGACGCCGCCGAAGACCGGGGCGATCTTGAGGGCCCGCGCGTGGGCGATCGAGCGCGTCTCGTCGACGATCTGCTCGGCCAGCTCGCGGGTGGGCGCGAGGACGAGCGCCGCGGGGCGGCGCGCCTCGGCGCTGACGCGGTCGACGATCGGCACAGCGAAGGCGAGCGTCTTGCCGGAACCGGTCGGGGACTGCACGAGCACGTCGTGCCCGGCGAGGACGTCGGCGATGCAGAGGCTCTGCACCGCGAACGGCTCTGTGAAGCCGCGCTCGGAGAGTGCGCCCACGACGGGACGCGACACGCCGAGATCGGCGAATGACTTCGATGACACTTATTCAGCTCCTTATGAGTGATTCGGGGAGATCCAGCGGCCCCGAGAGCTCATGAGAAGCGCAGGGAGAGACGGAACCTCTCGGACCGCGATTCCGCGTGGCGGCGGCGATCCGACGCGACCAACGGTAGCAGGGGGCCGCTCGGCGGGGCGCAGGACCCCCGTCAGCGGTGCGTGACGCCCTCGCGGGCGTAGCCCGCCAGCCTCGGGCCCTCGACGACCACGCCGTCGAGGGCCTCGTCGATCGCCTCGAGCACGTCCGCGCTCAGCTCGACGCCGAAAGCCGCGACGTTCTGGTCTATCTGCTCCGGGCGCGAGGCCCCCACGATCGCCGACGCGAGCTCGCTCCGGCGGAGCACCCACGCGAGCGCCATCTGGACCATCGTCAAACCGGCACCCTCCGCGATCGGCACCAGGTCCTGCGCCGCCTCCAGCACGTCATCGCGCATGTAGCGCTGGATCGTGAAGCTCATGCGGTCCGACGCCGCGCGGGAGTCGGCCGGCGGTTGCTCGCCCGGGCGGTACTTGCCGGTCAGCACGCCCTGCGCAAGCGGCGACCAGACGATGTGGGAGATGCCGTGCTCCTCGCAGAACGGAAAGAGCTCAGCCTCGGGGGCCCGCCAGATCATGTTGTACTGCGGCTGGGAGGAGACGAACTTCGCCGCGCCCGGCACTTCGAGCCCGGCCCGGATCTGCTCAGGCGTCCATTCGCTGAACCCGATCCGGCGTACCTTGCCCGAGTCGACGGCCTCCGTCAGCGCCTCCATCGTCTCCTCGATCGGCGTGTCGGGGTCCGCGCGGTGGCACTGGTACAGGTCGACGTAGTCGGTTCGCAACCTCTTCAGCGAGGCGTCGAGCTGCTTGTGGATCTGCCCGGCCGAGAGCCCCGAGTCCTGATCGGACATCGGGAAGAAGACCTTGGTCGCGAGCACGTAGGAGCCGCGGTCGTAGTCCGAGAGGATCTCCCCCCAGACCTCCTCGGCCGCCCCGACGCCGTAGATGTTCGATGTGTCGAAGAAGTTGATCCCGACCTCGAAGGCCCTGCGCGTACAGGCCTCGGTCCGGTCCCGCTCGATCCCGCCCTCGTAGGTCAGCCATGAGCCCAGTGAGATCGCGGAGACCTCGATGTCGCTGTCACCCAAGCGGCGGAGCTCCATGCCGCCGACTCTACCTGGGGCGGGTCACCGGCCCTCAGCCTCGGCCTCCATCTTCTTGAGACGCGTGTAGTAGTCGGCGAACTCGCTCAGGTGGGCGAGCGCGATCTTGCCGGTGACGATCGGGTCGTCGCCGGTCACGTTCGTCGCCGGGTCCTGGGTGCCGTGCTCGAGCTCGATGTCCATGCCGGCGCGGAACTGCTCGACGTCGAACGGCGCCGTCTCCCAGTCGATGCCTATCTGCTCGCCGACCTCGCGTGCCTGCTCGCTGGTGAAGTGCGGGTTCGCGGCCATCGCCGTAGATCCAACCAGGCCCCGGCCGACCGGTCATCCGGGGCCACTACGCAACCGGGGCCACACCGCAGGGCGGCCGCCGTCGCGGAGTGCATCCGCCGCGGCCTCTTGACCGAGCGCCCGGCTCAGGCCAGGTTCGCCCGGCGGGGGTAGACGACCTCGGGGTCGGTGAGGACGTTCACCAGCGCGGGCCTGCCCGACGCGAACGCGCGCTCCAGCGCCGGACGCAGCTCGCCGGGCGAGCGGACGAGCTCGCCGTGACATCCGAGGGCCGCGACCACCTCGTCGTAGCGGGTCTCTGGCTCGAGCTCGGCGGCGAGCGAGTAGCCGTAGAGGAACTTCATCGGGTGGTGCTCCAGCGCCCAGATCCCGTTGTTGCCGACGACGCCGACGATCGGCAGGCTGTGCCGGGCCATCGTGTCGAACTCAAGCCCGGAGAACCCGAAGGCGCCGTCTCCCAGCAGTAGGCAGACCTGGCGGTCGGGGTGGGCGAGCTTGGCGCCGATCGCCTGTCCCGGGCCGGCGCCGAGGCAGCCGTAGGGGCCGGGGTCCATCCAGGTGCCGGGCTCCCACGTCTCGAAGACGCGGCCGGCGAAGCTGACGAAGTCGCCACCGTCGCCGATCACGATCGCGTCCGGGTCAAGGAACTCGCCGAGCTCCTTGTAGACCCGCATCGGGTGCAGGGGTGAGCGGTCATCGCCGAGCTGGTCGGCCTCCTCTCCTCGCTTGGCGTTCTCGGTGTCGCGCAGCTCGGCCACCCACCTGGCGGTACGGGAACGGTCTCCCCCGCTCGCGTCGCGGATCGCGCTCAGCGTGGCGCCGATGTCGCCGACCAGGCCGACCTCGGGGGCGCGGTTGCGCTCGAGGCGGTTCGGCCCGAAGTCCAGCGTGATCAGCTTCGCGTCGGCTGCGATCGCCTGGCCGAAGCCGAGACGGAAGTCCAGTGGCACCCCGACCACCAGCGCGACGTCGCAGCCGCCGAGGCCGGCCCCGCGGGCGCGCGAGAAGAACAGTTCGTGGTCGGGCGGCAGGCAACCCCGCCCCATGCCGTTGAGGAAGACCGGGATCCCGAGGG
>DASSYK010000121.1:0-8671 GCA_035703345.1 Solirubrobacterales bacterium | reverse complement strand
GACCTCGACGCCGAAGGCGCCCGCGCGGCCTCGCTCCACCCCGGCGCCGAGATCGAGGTGCGTGCCCCCGACGGCCGCTGGCAGGGGCGCTGGGCCGGCACCTTCGCCGACGTGGAGCCGGGCGACGTCCTGCTCTACGAGGACGCCTCGCGCCGCCTGGCCCTCTCGGTCAACGGCGGCAACGCCGCCGGCCTGCTCGACCTCGGCCCCGACGACGAGGTCGAGTTGCGGCCGCTGTGAGCGAGCCCGCGGTCCCCTTGGGCCGCCCCCACCGTCACTTCCGCCGCACCGACTCGACCAACGCGCGCGCGAAGGAGATGGCCGCCGCCGGTGCGCCGTCCGGACTCGTCGTCACCGCCGACGAGCAGCACGCGGGGCGCGGGCGGCAGGGTCGCGGCTGGTTCGCTCCCCCCGGCACCGCGCTCCTCTACTCGGCGCTCCTGCGCCCGCTCGGCCGCCGCCGCCTCCTGCCGCTCGCCGTGCCGCTGGCGGTCTGCACGGCCGCTGAGTCGCTTGCCCCGGTGCGCTGCCGCGTCAAGTGGCCGAACGACGTCTGGATCGAGGGCCGCAAGCTCGCGGGCGTGCTGATCGAGTCGCGGCCCGAGCCGGGCGGCGGAGGCTGGGCGGTGATCGGCGTCGGCATCAACGTCGCCGTCCCGCCGGGCGCGTTTCCCGAGGAGCTTGCGGGCACGGCCGCCTCGCTGCACCCCGACGCGCTCGGCAGCGCTCCGCCCGGTCCGCGCCTCGCCGAGGCCCTGGCCGCGCTCAACGCCGCCCTCGGGCGCTGGCTCGCGGCGCCGGACGAACAGGTCCTGGCCTCCTTCCGCGAACGCGATGCCCTCAGCGGGCGGCGAATCTCCTGGGACGAGGGCGCCGCGTCGGGCACCGCCGCGGGGATCGACGATTCGGGACACCTGCTGGTCGAGCGCGACGAAGGCGGGCACCTCACCCTCGGAGCGGGCGAGGTCCACCTCAGGCTCCGCTAGGCCTCCTCGGCCGGCTCCAGCTCCTCGTCGGCGTCGGCCGCGAGGTCGTCATCGGCGTCTGCCGCGAGGTGGTCCTCGGCGTCCTCCTCCTCGGCGTCCTCGACCTCATCGGCGTCCTCGACGTCCTCGTCGCCCTCGAGCTCGTCGCCCTCCGGCTCCTCGGCCTCGACGCCGGCGTCATCCTCCGGCCCGGCGCCGTTCCCGGACTCGAGCGCTTCCTCGTCCGGGGACGCCGCCCCCGCGCGCGCCTTCGCACCGTTCCGGCCGCCCTCGCCCTCGCCGCCGTTGCGGCCCTGGCCCTTGCGCTTGCGGCGACGACGGCGCGAGCCGCCCTTCGGGAAGTTCCGCAGCAGCTCGCGGGCGACCCCGGAGGGCTTCCTGGCCGCGCGCATGCGGGCACCGCGCAGCACCTCCTCGCCCTCGGGGGTGTGGGCGACGGAGGCGGCGAGCAGGGCCGACGCGAGGCGCCGGTCCTGGTTGCGCGCGGCGTGGACGAGGCGGCGCGCGTTGCGGCCGTGCGCACGCCCGGATGAGTTGACGAGCAGGCCCAGCAGGCGCTTCGTCTCCGGCCAGCGCTGCACCGCGTACTCCTCGTGCAGCTCGCGGGTGTAGCCGGCCAGGCGCCAGACCCAGGCCTGGGCCTGGTCGCGGCGGCCGATGCGGCGCTCGGCGAGCGCCTCGAGCAGGACGCGGGTGCCGGCGCGGCGGTCGTCGCGCGGCCAGGTGCCGACGGTGTCGATCGCGTCGTCGAAGGCATCGGGATCGCGCAGCGCCGCGATCTCCTGGAGCGCCTTGATCCGCAGCTGGGAGTTCCGGTTGCGCTGGATGCAGGTCAGCAGGAAGCGCCGGCGCAGCTCCCTGGTGTCGTCGTGCTGGAGCATCGCCTTGGCGCGCCGCCAGCCGGACGGGTTGACCCGGGCGCCCGCGAGGGCGGCCCAGACGTGCTGCTCGGAGTGGTCGAGATTCTCGACAGCGATCCGCCACAGCTCCCGCTCGAGCACCTGCAGGCGGCGGTTGGCGTCGTCGGAGACCGGGACCACGCGCTTCTCGACGCGCACCCGCCGCCCGCGGCCGCGCCGCACGGGGCCGACGACGATCGCGCCGCCGCGATAGACGTCGCGGTCGAGCAGGCTGTGGAGGGTGACGATCGTCTCGTCGTGCGTCGTCGCGGGGTGGACGAAGTCGAGCACCAGGCCGGCCTCCTTGCCGGGATGGCGGCGGGTGACGCGGCCGACGCGCTGCTGATAGACCCGCCGCGAGGCGGTCGGCGCGAGGTGCATGCAGATCGTCGCTCGCGGCGAGTTCCAGCCCTCGGCGAGCAGCATCGCGTTGCAGAGGACATCCACCTCCCCTCGCTCGAAGCCGGCGAGGATCTCCGCCAGCTCTCGCTTCGGGGTCTCGCCGGAGACCGCGCGGGCGTTGATGCCGGCGTCCTGGAACGCCTGGGCGACGTTGTTGGCGTGCTGCACCCCGGCGGTGTAGACGACGCCCGGCACCTTGCGGAACCGGGAGCGGTAGAGGTCGGCGATCGCGACGTTGAAGGGCTGCTGATCGAGGAGCTTGGCCAGCTCCTCCTGGTCGAAGTCCTGGTCGACCTCGCCCTTGCGCAACGGGACCTTCGCGATCGTGCGCACGCCGGGGCCCGGCGGGATACGGATGCAGCGCAGGGGCGCGATCACGCCGCGGCGCGCGGCCTGCGCGAGGTCGAAGCGCGAGGTCTGCGTCGGGAAGAGGTCGGCGACGTGGCGCGCGATCAGGGCGCCGGTCGCGGTCATGCCGATGAAGACGGGGCCGGTCCAGGCGCGGATGCAGGCGGAGGTCTTCTCGCCGAGCGCGGTGTGGGCCTCGTCGCAGACCACGATCGAGTAGGCGTCCGAGATGCGCCCGGCGTTGCGCACGAACCACTGGTAGGTCTCGACGGTGACCGGCCCGTACGGGCTGTCGGCGCCGTCGAGCAGCGCCGGCGAGAGCCGGTCCTTGTAGCCGCGGTCGGAGATCTCGCCGATGAACTGGTCGACGAGGTTGCGGCGGTGGGTGAGGATCAGGATGCCGCCGGTGCGCGAGGCCTCGACGAAGCCGACCGCCGCGACGGTCTTGCCGGCGCCGGTCGCGTGCTCGAACCAGAAGCGGCGGCTCGCGCCCGGGTCCGAGAGGACCTCCTCGCTCGCGAGCTCCTCCTCCTCCTCCGCCTCGTCCCAGTCCTGGGGCTCCTCGTCGGGAGCGAGCTCGTCGTCGTCCTCGTCCTCGTCGAGCTCGGCGTCCTCTTCCTCCTCGTCGGCCGCCTTGGCCGCGCCGTCGTCCGAGGCGGCGGCCTCGGAGCCGTTCCCGTTGCCGTTCTTGGCGCCGCCGTTGCCGCCGTTCGCCTCCAGCTCGGAGATCAGCGCCGCGAGCGTTCCCGACAGCGCGTCGACCTGGTGGGGGTTCAGCTCGGCGCCGTCGGCCAGGACCGGCGGCTCCACGTCCAGCAGCCGCTCCAGCCCGACCAGCAGGGAGTAGTCGCGCCGCCACTCGATCGAGGGCGTCTCGCGGCCGGCGGCGATCTCCGCCAGCGCGGCGTCGAGCGCGCGCCGGCGCGGCGTCCCGGGCGCGAGGTCCGCGGGCTTCTCGCCATCGAGCAGGAAGGGCTCCCGCGCGAACTCCCTCGCGCGCTCTATGTCCGCGCCTGTGGGCGCCTTCGCCGCTCTCGCGGCCACTTGGGTGGTGTCAGCCATGAGGCTTTCTGATCTGGCGCTCCTCGCCCCGTTGAACAGGTGGGCAAGGCGCGTGGGCCTGATCGTGGGTGGCCTCGGGAGCGATCTCGCTCCGAGCCACCCTCCCGGTCCAGGATGCGATGGACCGTGGTCAATTAAAGCATCCGCGCCACACGACTGGTATCCCGGCGGTGAATCAGTGTTTGCGCCTCTTAAGAGAGTCTTCGTGCCCGTGCGTCAGGATGCCGTGATCGCGCACCGCCGGACCCTCACCGCGCTCGCCGCGCTGATCGCGGCTTCGGCCCTCGCCGCCTGCGGCGCCGGGGAGGACGTGGGCAACCCCGACTCCGAGCTGACCCCCGAGCAGGCGACCGCGCCGCTCGAGGGGGCCTCGCCGCAGCTCACGGGCATCCGCGACCAGGCCAACGAGCTGCTCGACGAGGGCGCCGAGGGCTTCGAGGACCGCCTCGCCGAGCTCGAGGGGACCCCCGTGGTGGTCAACAAGTGGGCGTCGTGGTGCGGCCCCTGCCGCCTCGAGTTTCCCTGGTTTCAGAACCAGGCGTCGAACCGGGCCAAGGAGGTCGCCTTCCTCGGCGTCGGCGGCAACGACTCGAAGGACGCGCTGACGAGCTTCCTCGAGCAGCTCCCGCTGCCCTACCCGACCTACTACGACCCGGACCTCGAGATCGCCAGGGAGCTCGGCGGCCCGCGCCAGGTCTTTCCCACCACCGCCTACTTCGACCGCACCGGCGAGCTCGTCTACACGCACCCCGGCGTGTACGAGGGCGAGGATGAGCTGGCCGCGGACATCGACCGCTACGCCCGCTGAATCAGGCCACGCTTTCCTCGCGCCGGGTACCCGTGGTGGGGATAATGGGGCGCGATGGAAGTCGTGATCGTGATCTCGGCGATCGCCGCGGCGCTGCTGCTGGCGGAGCTGCTGCTGCCCACCGGCGGCGTGCTCGCGGTCATCGGCGCGGCGGGGCTGATCGCCGCCGGCTTGGTCGCCTTCGGCGAGGACGGCGACGCCTCCGACTTCGCCGGGGCCGGGCTGATCACGCTGGGCGTGCTCTCGGTCGCCACCTTCTTCCTGATCACCCCGAAGATCCTGCGCGCCCACCGCGACGAGCCCATCCGCACGGGCTGGGAGGAGCTCCTGGGCGACGAGGCCGAGGTGCGCGAGACGCTCGACCCGGAGGGCGCCGTCTGGATCGAGGGTGCGCTGTGGCGGGCCCGCGTCGCCGACGACGCGCCCCGGGTCGAGCTGGGGACTAGAGTGCTGGTCGAGTCGGTGGACGGGCTGACCCTGGTGGTGCGTCCCGTGGAGGCCGAAACCGCGCAGAAAGGAACCTAGATGGCCGTAGCTATCGGAATCCTGGTCGTACTCGGGTTCTTTCTGCTGCTCTTCCTCGGCTCGTCGGTCCGGGTCCTGCGCGAGTACGAGCGCGGGGTCATCTTCCGCCTCGGCCGCCTGATCGCGCAGAAGGGGCCGGGCCTGATCCTGCTGATCCCGGTGATCGACCGGATGGTGCGGGTCGACCTGCGTACCGTCACGCTCAACATCCCTCCCCAGGAGGTGATCACCCGCGACAACGTGCCCACCCGCGTCAACGCTGTCGCCTACTTCCGCGTGATCGACCCGAACCGCGCGATCACCGAGGTCGAGAACTTCCTGCTCGCCACCTCGCAGATCTCCCAGACCGCCCTGCGCTCGGTGCTCGGCAAGGCCGAGTTGGACCAGCTGCTGGCCGAGCGCGAGCGGCTCAACGCCGACCTGCAGAAGATCATCGATGAGCAGACCGAGCCGTGGGGAGTCAAGGTCTCGACGGTCGAGATCAAGGACGTCGAGATCCCCGAGCAGATGCAGCGCGCGATGGCTCGCCAGGCGGAGGCCGAGCGCGAGCGGCGCGCCAAGATCATCTCCGCCGAGGGCGAGTTCCAGGCCGCCCAGAAGCTCGCCGACGCGGCCGAGATCATCTCCAAGAACCCGGCGACGCTGCAGCTGCGCTACCTGCAGACGCTGCTCGAGATGGGCGTCAACCAGAACACGACGATCGTCTTCCCCCTGCCGATCGAGTTCATGGACGCCTTCTCCGCGCTCGCCAAGAGGTCCGGCCTGAGTTGAGCCCCCGCCCGGCTTGAGCGCCGACTGCCGGCTCACCCTCACCGTCCGCGAGGCCCGCGACGCGGCCGAGATCGAGGCCGCCAAGCGGCTGCGGGTCGAGGTCTTCTGCGGCGAGCAGGGGGTCGGCCGCGATGAGGAGCTTGACGGGCTCGACGAGAGCTCCACGCACGTCGTCGCGCTCGACGAGAAGGGCGTGCAGGCCACCTGCCGCCTGCGCCTCGGTGGCGGCGAGTGCAAGCTCGAGCGCACGGCCGTCGCCCGCCGCCTGCGCGGGCTCGGCGCCGGCGCCCGGCTGCTCGGGGCCGCCGAGGGGATCGCGCGCGAGCGCGGCGCCGGGCGGATGGTCCTGCACGCGCAGACCCGCGCCCAGGGCTTCTACGCCTCGGGCGGCTACGAGCCGGTGGGCGGGCTCTTCAAGGAGGCCGGCATCGAGCACGTGCGGATGACCAAGCCACTCGGCGGGGCCGCCGTGTGAGCGCCTCTCCGCGCCCCACCTACCGGATCGACCAGCTCACCGGGCTGCGCGCGATCCTCGCGCCGGCCCGCGCCGAGCGCCCGCTCGACTGGGCGCACGGGGACGCGATGGAGACGGGGGAGGTCGCCGGCGACGCCGCCGAGCCCCGCGACGACTGCCCGTTCTGCGAGGGCCACGAGGACCGTACCCCGCCGGAGACGTGGGCCGACCGGCCCGGCGGCGGGGAGCCCGACACGCCCGGCTGGCGCACGCGGGCGGTGCCGAACCTCTACCCGGCGCTGGCCCCCGCCGAGGGCGGCGACGGGGACGACGGCGCCCAGGCCGAGCCGCAGGCCCCCCGCGACCCCCTGCGCGCCTCGCTCCGGACCGCCGAGCCCGACCTGTTCGGCTCCGGCCCGGCCGCCGGCGCCCACGAAGTGATCGTGCACTCGCCCCACCACCGCACCTCGATGGCGCAGCTCGGCGACTCCGAGCTGGCCGCCGCGGTGGCCGGATGGCGCGAGCGCATGCGGCAGCTCGGCGAGACCGCGCACTGCCTGCAGCTGATCGTCAACGAGGGCGCGGGCGCGGGCGCCTCGCTCGCCCACTCCCACGCCCAGCTCTACGCGCTGGGCTTCGTCCCCGTCTCGATCGCGCGCGAGCGCGAGCGCTTCGGCGCCTACAACGAGCGCACGATGGGCGGCGACCTCCTCGGCGACATCGCCGCCGAGGAGGTGCGCCGCCGCGAGCGCCTGGTCGCGATCGACGACGACGCGATCGTCCTCTGCCCCTGGGCCTCCCGCGGCCCGTTCGAGCTGCGGATCGTCCCGCGCGCACCCGCGGCTCGCTTCGAGGAGGACGGCGAGGTCGGCTTGGGCGCGCTCGCAACGGCGCTGCGCGCCCTGCGCGCGCGGCTCGGGTCCGGGCTGGAGCTGAACGCCTGGGTCCGAACGGCTCCGCGCGGGGCCGAGATCTTCCACTGGCACATCGACATCTCGCCGAAGCTGGTCCAAAAGGCCGGCTTCGAGCTCTCGACCGGAGTCGACATCAACATCTTCCCGCCCGAGCGGGCCGCTTCCGAGCTCCGCGAGGCTCTGGGAGCGGACTGAAGCGCGGCGCCCGCTCGCTAGGGTGCGCGAGATGCCGGGCGCGCGCGGAGCCGATCGCTGATGTGGGTGCTGGTGGCCGTGTTGGGGGTCGCGATCGTGGCGACCTTCTATTACATGTTCATCTACCGCGTGCAGCAGATGGCTCGCTACGGGCGGCTCCAGCTGCCGTGCGACGTGACGATCGAGCTGCCGGCCGGCGAGGTGACGGTCTACTACGAGGACGGCGAGCGCTGGAAGCACAACCAGCGGCCCGAGATGGGACCGGGATTCCAGATCCGCCTCAGCGCCGAGGGCGGCGAGCCGTTCGACATGGGCGAGCCCCTCGATGGGACGCCGGTGAAGACGAGCAGGCACAACCGCATCCCCTACGGCAGGATCGAGCTCCAGCGGCCCGCCCGCTTCCGGGTGCGCGGCGAGATCGGCCCCGGCGTGCACGAGCCCGCCGTCCTCTTCGGTCGCGGCTGAGCGGCCCGCGCCAGTAGGCTGCCAGCCCGATGAGCCCGCCGATCGCCCGCCCGATCCCCCGCTTCATCGCAGACGCCAGCATCGAGGGTCTGCCGTACGGCCGCTGGGCCCAGCAGCTCCGCGAGGCGCTCGCCAAGGCCGCCGAGCCGCACGCGTCCGAGGCCGGCGGCCCGCTCGGCGAGGTGACCTGGTTCCCCGAGCGCAGCTGGGGCGGCCGTGTCTTCATCCCCGCCATCGCGCCCATCGAGGGGGCCGAGGGCGAGTACTTCGGGTACATCTCGTTCGTGCGCGCCGCCGACGGGCAGCCGAGCGACATCCGCGCCGAGGCCGACTTCACCGATGTCGTCGTCGAGGACAACCCCGATTGGCAGATCGACCTCAACGAGGAGGTCGTCGGCGCCTGGCGCGGCGAGGGCGAGCGGCGCGGCGACGTGACGCTGGTCTGGGGCACGCCGATGGTGCGCGGGGCGCAGGCCGCCACCGCCGAGCTCGACGGCGACGTCGTCGATCAGGCCCCGGTCAGCGACGAGCGCTTCACCCTGATCGCGCTGGACGCCGTCAAGGGCTTCCCCGACGAGCTCTACCTGGAGATCCGTCTCTGGGGCCCCCGCAACGCCGAGATCGCCCGCGAGAGCCTGTACGAGCCCTCCGGCGGCGAGTAGCGCCCCGCGAGCCGCCCCGGGCCGACGCGGATGCGGCCCGCTAGGCGCCGTCGGTCCCTTGCCCAGGGCTCCGATGCCTGGCGTACATGTCGGTAACCCACTGCCCACCCGGGCGCCGCTCGAGCTCGGCGCGGATCGTCTGCAGCGGCCCAACCAGCGGCGGAGCGTACGGTCGCTCGG
>DASSYK010000045.1:0-5082 GCA_035703345.1 Solirubrobacterales bacterium | reverse complement strand
CCGCGCACCAGCCGGAGGTCGGCGGAGGCTAGGCCGCGACCGGGGTCCGGCGCGATTCCCGGTCGGCGAGGATCGCGGGCGTCCCGTTGAGCGGCGCGAGCGTGACGTTGCGCCGCACGATCCGCTCGGGCTCGGCGCTCGCCGAGCGCAGGACCGCGCGCCGCAGGACTGCGCGCAGGACGACCCGCATCTCGAACTGGGCGAATGCGGCACCGATGCAGCGGCGGGTGCCGCCCCCGAACGGGATCCAGCTGTAGGTCTCCGGCGCCTCGTCCAGGAAGCGCTCGGGGCGGAAGGCGTAGGGGTCCGGGAAGGCCTCGGGGTTCGTATGGGCGAGGTAGATGGACGGGAAGACCGCGGTCCCTGCCGGCAGCTCGTTGCCGCCCAGGGTCGCCGGCCGGCGCAGCTCGCGCCCGACGAAGGGGACGACGGGGCGGATCCGCAGCGCTTCGGTGATCACGGCGTCGATGTAGGTGGTCTCCTCACCGGCCTCGGCCTCGTCGCGGGCCCGGGCGAGCGCGTCGGGGCGCCGGAAGAGAAGCTCGAAGGTCCAGGCGAGTGCCGTCGCGGTGGTCTCGTGGCCCGCCAGGAGCAGGGTCATGAGCTGATCGCGGAGCTCGGCATCGTCCATGCCGTTCCCGTCCTCGTCCCGGGCCGTTATCAGCATCGAGAGGATGTCCTCGCGCGAGCCCACCTCGGGGTCGGCGCGGCGTTCGGCGATCTCGGCGGCCAGCAGCGCGTCGCCGCGGTCGACCTGGCGGAGGACGCGCCGAAACCGGGGCAGGTCCCGGACCCAGCGGATCGTGACGCCGATCGTCGCCGGGGAACGGACCGCCGCGAGGATGTCGAGCAGGGCGAGGCGCAGGGCCTCGCGCCGGCCCTCCGCGACGCCGAAGACCGCCTGCATGATCACCTCGAGCGTGATCGCCTGCATCGAGGCGTGGAGCCGGAAGGGGCTGCCGAGGGGCCACGAGTCGATCTCCCGCTCGGTCGCCTCCTCCATCACCTCCTCGTACGCGCGCATGCGCTCGCCGTGGAACGGCGGAAGCATCAGGCGGCGGCGCGAGAGGTGCTCCTCGCCCTCCTGGACCAGGAGCGAGCGGTGGCCGAGCAGCGGCGCCAGGACCAGGTTGCGCCCCTTCGCGATCGTGTTGACGCGATCGGCCGAGAAGAGCGCCTTCAGCGAGGGGGGGTCGGAGATGAAGACCATCTCGCCGAGCGGGACGACGCGCAGCGTGAAGCTGTCGCCGTACTCGCGCCGGCAGCGCTCCATCAGCGGCACGGGGCGGACCATCAGCCGCAGGGTCTGCAGCGGTGCGGGCAGGGCCGGTCCAGGGGGCAGGGCCATGCCGCGAATCTACTCCGCAAAGAGCGGCAAGGCGCAGGCGGGTTGCGCCGGCGCTGGGCTAGCATCGCGACCCGATGACGAGCGCGCTGGCCGACCTCAAGCTGCATTCCTCGGGCAAGGTCCGCGAGGTCTACGAGGACGGCGACGAGCTGATCATGGTGGCCTCCGACCGGATCTCCGTCTACGACGTGATCCTGCCGACGGAGATCCCCGACAAGGGGAGGGTCCTGACCCAGATGTCGCTCTTCTGGTTCGAGCTGACCCGCGACATCTGCCCCAACCACTTCATCTCGGAGGACGTCCCGCCCGAGGCCGCCGGGCGCGGGATGCGGGTGCGGAAGCTCGACATGTACCCGATCGAGTGCGTCGTGCGCGGGTACATCACGGGGTCGGGCTGGAAGGAGTACGAGCAGACCGGCGCGGTCTGCGGGATCGAGCTGCCCGAGGGCCTGCGCGAGTCCGACAAGCTGCCCGAGCCGATCTTCACCCCCGCCACCAAGGCCGAGCTGGGCGATCACGACGAGAACATCGACTTCGAACGCGCCGCCGAGATCGTCGGGGACCGCGCCCTGATGGAGGAGCTCCGCCGGATCTCGATCGAGATCTACCAGCGCGGCGCCGACCACGCCGCGGAGCGCGGGATCATCCTCGCCGACACCAAGTTCGAGTTCGGCGGCTCGCCCGGGGCCGAGATCGTGCTCGCCGACGAGGTCCTGACCCCGGACTCTTCGCGCTTCTGGCCGCTCGACAGCTACGAGCCCGGCCGCTCCCAGCCGTCCTTCGACAAGCAGTACGTGCGGGACTACTCCGACTCGGTCGGCTGGGACCACACGGCGCCGGGGCCCGAGCTCCCCGACGAGGTCGTGCGGAACACGCGCGCAAAGTACGTCGAGGCCTACGAGCGGATCACGGAGCGCAAGCTCGACGGGGCCTGACGCTACGCTGGCCCGAGCGTGAGGCGAAGCGGAACGCGAGGAAAGGCGTAGTGAGGGCGAAGGTTCTGATCAGGCCCAAGCAGGGCATCCTCGATCCCCAGGGGAAGGCGGTGGAGCGCGCGCTGCCGGCGCTCGGCTTCGAGGGCATCCACGACGTCCGCGTCGGGCGGCTGGTGGAGCTCGAGACCGACGACCCGGCGAAGCTCGACTCGCTCTGCGAGAAGCTGCTCGCCAACCCGCTGATCGAGGACTTCGAGGTGGTGCTCGAGGACGAAGCGTCGCCGAACGGGAGCGGCGCGTGATCGGGGTCCTCCAGTTCCCGGGCTCCTGCGACGAGCGCGACGCGCTCCAGGCGTGCGAGAGGGTCGGCGAGGCGCGGCTCGTGTGGCACGAGGAGACCGACCTCGCGGGGCTCGACGGCATCGTCGTCCCAGGGGGCTTCTCCTACGGCGACTACCTGCGCGCCGGTGCGATCGCGCGCTTCTCTCCCGCGATGGAGGCCGTCGCGCGCTTCGCCGCGGAGGGCGGCCCCGTGCTCGGGATCTGCAACGGCTTCCAGGTGCTGTGCGAGGCCGGGCTGCTGCCGGGTGCGCTGCTCCCGAACGAGGGGCTGCGCTTCATCTGCCGGCAGGTCACGCTGGTCGCGGAGGACTTCGGCGGCCCCTTCGGCTCCGGGATCTCCGCGGGGCAGAGTCTCTCGATCCCGGTCAAGCACATGAGCGGCCGCTACTTCGCCCCGGATGAGAGGGTCGACGAGCTGGAGAGCGCCGGCCAGGTCGCGTTCCGGTACGCCGCGGGCGAGAACCCGAACGGCTCGGTCCGCGACATCGCCGGCGTCACGAACGAGGCGGGCAACGTGATCGGCCTGATGCCGCACCCCGAGCACGCGGTCGACCCGCTGACGGGCTCCGCGGACGGACTCGCCCTCTTCCGCGCACTGGTGCGGCAGCCGGCCGCCGCGTGACCTTGGAGGTCTCCGAGAGCCCCCACCGTGAGCTTGGCCTCACCGACGCGGAGTACGAGCGCATCTGCGGGCTGCTCGGCCGCGACCCGAACCAGGTCGAGCTGGCGATGTTCTCGCTGCTCTGGTCCGAGCACTGCGCCTACAAGCACTCGCGCAAGCTGCTGGGGCGGCTGCCGACCGAGGGCGAGCGCGTCGTCATGGGCCCCGGCGAGAACGCCGGCGCCGTCGACGTCGGCAACGGCCACGCGGTCGCCTTCAAGGTCGAGTCGCACAACCATCCGAGCGCAGTCGAGCCCTTCCAGGGCGCAGCCACGGGGGTCGGCGGGATCCTCCGCGACGTGTTCGCGATCGGCGCGCGCCCGATCGCGGTGCTCGACTCGCTGCGCTTCGGCGAGCTGGGCTCCGAGCGCTCGCGCTACCTGTTCGAGGGCGCGGTCGCCGGCATCGGGCACTACGGCAACTCGATCGGGGTGCCCAACGTCGGCGGCGAGGTCTACTTCGAGCCTCCCTACGAGCACAACTGCCTGGTCAACGCGATGTGCGTCGGCCTCGCCGAGACGAAGAAGATGATCCGCTCTGCGGCGGCCGGCGCCGGCAACGTGATCGTCCTGTTCGGCGCCTCGACCGGCCGCGACGGGATCGGCGGCGCGTCGGTCCTCGCCTCGGCCGAGCTCGAGGCCGGCGACGACAGCAAGCGGCCGACGGTCCAGATCGGCGACCCCTTCGAGGAGTCGAAGCTGCTCGAGTGCTCGCTCGAGCTGCTCGAGCGCGGGCTGCTGGTCTCGCTCCAGGACCTCGGCGCCGCCGGCCTGACCTCCTCGGCGGGGGAGATGGCCTCGGGCGGCGGCGTCGGGATCGACATCGACGTCAGCCGCGTGCCGCTGCGCGAGGCGGACCTGGAGCCGTTCGAGGTGATGGTCTCCGAGTCGCAGGAGCGGATGCTGGCGGTCGTCGAGCCGTCGAAGGTCGCGGAGGTGATCGCGGTCTGCGAGCGCTGGCAGACGAATGCGAACGCGATCGGCGTGGTCACCGGGACAGGGCAGCTGCGCGTGCTCGACCGCGACGAGGTCGTCGGGGACGTGCCGGTCTCGGCGCTCGTCGACGAGTGCCCGCTCTACGACCTCGAGCCCGCCGAGCCGCAGGGATGGATGTACGGCAACGAGAGCCGCCTCGGCGAGCAGGTCGCGCTCAGCGCCGGCCGCTCGGCGGACCCGGAGGACCCCTCGGCGATCGGGCTGGCGCTGCTCGGCTCGGCCAACATCGCCTCGAAGCGCTGGGCCTTCGAGCAGTACGACTCGATCGTAGGCTCGCGAACGGTCCGGCGCCCCGAGAGCGCCGACGCCGCCGTCCTCCAGATCCCCGAGTCGGGCAGGGCGATCGCCGTCGCCATCGACGGCAACGGGCGGCGCGTCGCCTGCGACCCGTACGTCGGCGCGATCGAGGCGGTGCTCGAATGCGCCCAGAACCTCGCCTGCGTCGGTGCCGAGCCGCTCGGCCTCACCAACTGCCTCAACTTCGGCAATCCCGAGAAGCCTCACGTCGCCTGGCAGCTCAACCGGGCGGTGAGCGGCCTCTCCGACGCCTGCACTGCGCTCGGCGTCCCGGTGGTCGGGGGCAACGTCTCGCTCTACAACGAGACCGAGCACGGTCCCATCTATCCCACCCCCGTCGTCGGCATGGTGGGCGAGCTGCCCGATCCGGGCGTGACCGCGCCGGCCGCCATCGCGGACGGGGAGCGGATCTTCCTGCTGGGGCCGTTCGCGCCCTCCCTCGCCGGCTCGGAGCTCGCGAAGCTGCGGGGGGAGCTCGACGCCGGGCTGCCGGCGAACGAGATC
>DASSYK010000062.1:0-6963 GCA_035703345.1 Solirubrobacterales bacterium | reverse complement strand
GGTCGCTCAGCAGGCCGTGAAACAGAACGGTGGTTTCCATCTGAAGGCTCTTTTCCCAGTTTGTTGATGAGTTATATCAACTTATGCCTTTGGCGCCCGGGATTGAAGCTCCTCGCGCGGCTGCGCCGACCGACGAGGGCGTGATGATCGTCCAACCTCCGGCCCTCCCCGGGGACCTCGAGGTGCTCTAGCGCCCGTAGCGATCGCTGCTGAGGACCAGCTGCTCGGGGAGCGGCGGCCTGGGCGGCGGCGCGGGCTCGGCCCGCACCGAGACGGTCTCGGCGACGCTGCGGGAGACCGTGTGGGTGCCCTCGCCGGAGACGACGACCACCTCGTCGTCGTCGCTGGACTCGAGCTTGCCCTCCAGCTCCGGGTGCAGCCCCGCCTCCTTGAGGTAGTGCAGGAGCTCCTCGGCCTCGTTCTCGAAGCGCAGGACGCGGACCGACGCTCCGGGCTCGACGTCGGCGAGCAGGACGCCCTCCTCGCGGGCGCCCTCGACGATCGGGTGCCCGTGGGGGCAGGTCTTGGCATCACCGATCGCGGCGAGCATGCGCTCCTCCAACACCGGCGACATGGCGTGCTCGAGCCGCTCGGCCTCCTCGTGAACCTCGTCCCAGGGGATCCCGAGGACGTCGGTGAGGAAGCGCTCGATCAGCCGGTGGCGGCGGACGATCGCCTCGGCCTCGGTCCGGCCCTTGGCGGTGAAGCCGAGCGACTTGTCGCTGCTCCGCTCCACGTAGCCGTCGGACTCGAGCCGGCCGATCATCTCGTGCACCGTCGGCGGGGAGAGCCGCATGGCCCGGGCGATGTTGGCGCCGGTGATCGGCAGCCCCGCCTCCTCGAGCCAGAACATGATCTGGAGGTACTCCTCCTCGGCGACGGTCGCCTGCTGGGAGGTCATGGCCCGATCCTACCGCCCGGGCTGTGCCGGGCCGAAACGGTGAGAGGATGGCGCGGTGGACATCGGCCCCGGCACCCGCGCGATCGTCAGCGGCGCCACCAGCGGCATCGGCGCCGCCACCTCCAGGGCGCTCGCGGCGCGCGGCGCGCGGGTGGGCCTGATGGCGCGCGGCGAGGAGGGGCTCGCAAGCCTCTCGGGGGAGCTGCCCGACTCGATCGAGTTGCGGGCGGACGTCGGCGACGCCGGAGCGGTCGAGGCCGCCGTCGCGCGCTTCGCCGAGGAGGGCGGCGTCGAACTCGTGGTGGCGAACGCGGGCACCGCGCGCAGCGGCCCCTTTCTCGAGCTCGACCCCACCGAGGCGGAGGAGATGGTGCGGGTCAACTTCGTCGGCACCCTCAACCTGATCCGCTCGGCGGTGCCGCTGATGCTCGACCGCGGCCGCGGCCACGTCGTGGTCGTCAGCTCCGCTGCGGCGCTCCGCGCCTTTCCCTGGACCGCGGTGTACGCCGGGACGAAGGCGGCCCAGAGGGCGTTCGCCGAGGCGTTCCGGCACGAGCTCTCCGGCACCGGCGTCTCGCTGACCACCGTCTACCCCGGCGAGGTCGAAAGCTCCCTGCATGCCCATGAGCCCGAGCGGGTCCCCGACTGGCTGCGCCGCGGCGACGCGATCGCCCCCGAGCCCGTCGCCGAGGCGATCGTGGAGGCGGTGGTGGAGGACCGCCGCCAGGTCCACGTCCCGGGCAACGTGCGCCTGCTCGGCCTGAACGCGCTGGCGCCCGGCCTGATAGACCGGCTCGTCGCCCTGCTGCGCGGCGGCTCTGCCGCGCCGCGCAGGTACTGAGCGGCCCGGCCGACCGAGCGCCGCAGCGACGAGCTACGTGCAGCACCGTCTCGCGCTCCACCGCGTCCCGATCCCTAACCTGATCGTGCTGGTTGCGTTTCAGCGGAAGAGATCGAGAGGAGCCCCATGCCCCTGGTACCCATGGTCGTAGAGCAGTCCGCCCGCGGCGAGCGCTCCTTCGACATCTACTCGCGCATGCTCAACGAGCGCGTGATCTTCCTCGGCACGGAGGTCGACGACCAGGTCGCGAACCTGATCGTCGCGCAGATCATCCACCTGGAGTCCGAGGATCCGGACAAGGACATCAGCCTCTACATCAACTCGCCCGGCGGCCAGGTCTACGCGGGCCTCGCCATCTACGACGCGATGCAGTTCGTCAAGCCCGACGTGGCGACCATCTGTTACGGCATCGGGATGTCGATGGGCGCCCTGCTGCTCGCCGGCGGCGCGCCGGGCAAGCGCATGGCGCTGCCGAACTCACGGATCCTCATCCACCAGCCCTCGGGCGGGTTCGAGGGCCAGGCGACCGACATCGAGATCCACGCGCGCGAGACCCTCGACCTGCGCGACCGCCTCGACGGCATCTACGCCAAGCACACCGGCAAGTCGAAGAAGCAGGTGCGCGAGGACCAGGAGCGCGACCGCTTCTTCAAGGCCGACGAGGCCCAGGAGTACGGCCTCATCGACCGCGTGATCGAGCACCGCGAGCTGCAGGCGAGCAAGACCGGGATCTCGTCGAACGGGGGCTGAGCGGGCGCGTCAGGCGCCGGCCAGCGTCGAGACGATCGCCTCGTAGACGCCGTCTCCCATCGCGCCCTCGGTGACGGTCACGTTCGGGACCTGCGCGATCGCCTCGCGCAGCCCGGCGTCGCGCTCGGGCCCGTTCGCGGGGACGAAGAAGCGCCCCACGACGGGGGCCACCGAGAGGTCCTCGACCGAGTCGCCGATCGCGATGCACTCCTCGGGCGCGTAGCCGCGGACCCGCTGGTGGAAGCTGACCGCGTTGGCCTTGCTGGCCGCGGCCGGCATCAGGTGGTAGGCGTGGGCGCGGCCCTCGACGCCGTCCATCTGGCGGACGATCGCGCCGTTGTCGATCAGCTTCAGGCCCGTGTGGCCCTCGCGCTCGAGCAGCGCGTTGGCGTCCGCCACGTCGATCTTGCCCCGGAAGAGGTGCGAGTGCCGGCGCTCGGTGTGCCAGGGGGCGTGGTACTCGAGCCGCGGCGCGAAGTGGTCGAAGAGCAGGTCCGGGACGCCGCGGTCGACGATCGACTCGTAGACGGTGCGCCCGTCGTCGGGGGCGAACTCGCCGATCAGGACGGTCTCCTCCCCCTCGATCCTGACCGCGCAGCCGGCCTCGTAGATGTAGGAGCTCTGGCCGATCAGGCGCGCGTCCTCGAGCACCTGGGGCTCGCGGCGGCCGGACTTGATCACGACCTCGACATCAGCGCGGAAGCAGGCCTCGAGCGCGCGGGCCTGGAGCATCGAGAAGTTCCCCTCCGGATCGCGGAACAGAGAGCCGAAGCGCCCGAGCAGGGTGCCGTCGAGATCGGTGTAGACGCAGCGCAGGGCCATGGGCAGCGGCCGCTACGGTAGCCGGAAGATGTGGCGGCTGGCAGACAGGACGCTGGAGCTCGACGCGCCGATCGCCGCGGGGATCGTCAACGTCACTTCGGATTCCATGTTCGAGGGGGCGCGCAGCCGGACGCCCGAGGGCGCGGTGGCCGACGGGCTGGCCCTCGCCGCGGCCGGCTTCGAGATGCTCGACGTCGGCGCGGTCGCCGCGCGCAGCGGGCCGCCGGTGCCGGCCGAGGACGAGGGCGCGCGGCTGGTCCCGGCCGTGAAGGGGCTCGCGGAGGCGGCCCCCGTGCCCGTTTCGGCCGACACGTTCTCCGCCGAGGTCGCCGCGGCTGCGCTGGAGGCGGGGGCCGTCGCGGTCAACGACATCAGCGGTGCGGCCGACCCGGCGCTGCTCGAGCTGGCTGCCGAGACCGGCTGCGGGCTGGTGCTCATGCACATCGAGGGCCCGCCGCGCGAGCGCCGCGAGCCGCGTTCATACGCCGACCCGATCGATCACCTCAAGGGCTGGTTCGACGAGCGCGTCCAGGCTGCGCTGGCGCGCGGCGTCGCGGCCGAGCAGCTCGCGCTCGACCCGGGCCTCGACTTCGACCTCGACGTCGCCGACGACCTCGAGGTCCTGCGCCGCCTCGGCGAGCTGCGCGAGCTTGGCCGGCCCCTCTACGTCTCGCTCTCCCGGAAGGACTTCCTCGGCGCCGTGCTCGCGGGCTCGTGGGTGGAGCGGCTCCCCGCCGCCGGCCGCGAGTGGGCGACGGCCGCCGCCGCCGCGCTCGCCGTCGCGGAGGGAGCGGACATCCTGCGGCTGCACGACGCGAGCGCCCTGCAGGCGATGCGGATCGCCGCCGCGATCGAGGGCAGCGGGGCCGAGGTGGCCGGTGGCTAGCGGCACGACCGTCGCCGGCGCGGCCTGGGAGGCGGCCCTCGCCCCCGCCCGCGCCGACGGGCGCCTGGTCCGCGAGAGCTCGGAGCCGGCGACCATGGCGAAGCTCACCGAGCTGCCGCGCGACCTCGACCCCGAGCTCACGGCAGCGCTCGAGCGCGTCGGGATCTCCTCGCTCTACTCCCACCAGGCCGAGGCGTACGCGATCGCGCGCGAGCGCGAGCTGATCCTGACCAGCGGCACGGCGTCCGGGAAGTCGCTGTCGTTCAACCTCCCGGTGCTCGACGGGATCGCCCGCGACCCCAAGCGCCGGGCCTTCTACCTCTACCCGACCAAGGCGCTCGCCCAGGACCAGGCGCGCAAGCTGGCGGAGCTGCGCCCGCCGCACCTGCGCGAAGCGATCTACGACGGCGACACGCCGCGCGAGGAGCGGCCCGCGATCCGGCGCCGCGCGAACCTCGTGCTCACCAACCCGGACATGCTCAACGTCGGGGTGATCCCCCACCACAAGCGCTGGGGCGACTTCCTCGCCAACCTCGGCTGGGTCGTGGTCGACGAGGCGCACACCTACCGCGGCGTGTTCGGCTCGCACGTCGCCAACGTGTTGCGCCGGCTGCGGCGGGTCGCCCGCCTCTACGGGGCGGAGCCCCGCTTCATCATGGCCTCGGCGACGATCGCCAACCCCGCCGAGCTGGCGGGGCGGCTGACCGGCCTCGAGTTCGAGCTGCTCGACGACGACGGCGCGCCTCGGGCCGGCCGCGAGATCGCGATCTGGAACCCGCCCGTGATCGAGGCGGCGACCCAGACGCGGCGCTCGCCGGTCTCGGAGTCGGCCGAGCTGCTGTGCGAGCTGGTTCGCCGCGGCGTGCGGACGATCTGCTTCATGAAGAGCCGGCGCGGGATCGAGCTGATCAACCGCATGGCGTCGGTGAAGCTGACCGAGGACGGCGACGGGCACCTGGCGGACCGGATCGCGCCCTACCGCGCCGGGTACACCCCGCAGCAGCGCCGCGAGATCGAGGCGAAGCTGGCGCGCGGCGAGCTGCTCGCCGTCGCGGCGACGGACGCGCTCGAGCTCGGCATCGACGTCGGCGAGCTCGACGCCGCGATCTGCGTCAACTTCCCCGGCACGGTCGCGAGCCTGCGCCAGATGTGGGGGCGCGCCGGGCGGCGGCGCCGCGGGTTGGCGGTCTACGTCGCGGGCCAGGACGGGCTCGACCAGTTCTTCTGCCGCCACCCCGACGAGTTCCTCGAGCGCCCGGTCGAGTCCGCGATCCTCGACCACCGCTCCGAGCAGATCCGGATGCAGCACCTGGTCGCCGCGGCCTACGAGCTGCCGCTCGGGGGCGGCGAGGGTGACGACGAGGTCTTCGGCGAGGGCTGGCGCGACGCGGCGGAGCGCCTGGTGACGATGGGCGAGCTGCGGCGTGCGAGCGGCGATCGCTTCATGACGCGCTCGGGGGACTTCGTCGCCGGGCGGATCTCCCTGCGCTCGGCCTCGGCGGACAGCCTCGCCGTGATCGACATGACCTCCGGGGAGATGATCGGGCAGGTCGAGGCCGAGCGCGCGTTCTCCACCGTCCATCCCGGCGCGGTCTACCTCCACATGGGGCGCTCCTACGAGGTGGCCGAGATGGATCTCGACGCGCGGCGGGCGATGGTCCGCCCCTTCGACGGCGACTACTACACGCAGGTGAAGAAGGAGACCGAGGTCTTCATCGACAAGGTGCAGACCCAGCGGCGCACGCTCGGGGCCGAGCTCAACTTCGGGGCCGTTTCCGTCTCGGAGCAGGTGATCGCCTACCAGCGCAAGCGGCTCGGCGACAACGAGGTGCTGGAGACGATCGCCCTCGACCTGCCCGAGCAGGACTTCGTCACCCAGGCGCTCTGGTACGTGATCGGCGACGGGATGGCGTCGAAGCTGCCACAGGAGGTCCTGCTCGGCGCGCTGCACGCCTCCGAGCACGGGCAGATCGCGGTGCTGCCCCTGATCGCGATGTGCGACCGCTGGGACATCGGCGGCCTCTCCACCAACATCCACATGCAGACGGGCTCCCCGACGATCTTCATCTACGACGGCCACCCCGGCGGGATCGGGATCGCGCGCCAGGGCTACGAGCAGTTCGAGCGGCTCGTCGGCGACGCGGACCGGCTGATCCGCGAGTGCCCCTGCGAGGACGGCTGCCCTTCCTGCGTGCAGAGCCCGAAGTGCGGCAACCTCAACGAGCACCTCCACAAGGGCGGCTCGCTGGAGCTGATGGGGCGGATGCTGAAGGAGGGCCCGGGGAGACGGGCCGGAGGCGCCGCCGCGAAGTGAGTCCGCGCGCCACCCAGATCGCCGTGATCGGCGCCGCCGAGGGCGAGCCCGAGGCCCTCGCAGCCGCCGAGGAGGTCGGCCGGCTGCTCGCGGAGGCCGGCGCGGTCGTGGTCTGCGGCGGGCGCGGCGGCGTGATGGAGGCCGCGGCCCGCGGCGCCTCGGAGGCGGGCGGCCTGACGATCGGAGTGCTGCCCGGCTCCGACCTCAACGAGGCCAACGAGCACATAGCCCACGTCGTCGCCACCGGCGTCGGCCACGCCCGCAACCTCGCGGTCGTCGGCTCGGGCGAGGCGGTGATCGCCGTCGACGGCCACTGGGGAACGCTGTCCGAGATCGCCTTCGCGCGGCGCTTGGGCAAGCCGGTCGTGGCCCTGCGGAGCTGGGAGCTCCAGCACCACACGGACGAGGAGCTCGGGATCGTCGAGGTCCAGAGCGCGGCCGAGGCCGTC
>DASSYK010000099.1:0-16365 GCA_035703345.1 Solirubrobacterales bacterium | reverse complement strand
CAGTTGCCTTCATCCGCGACATGCTGCGCGAGAGCGGCGGGAGGGCCGACGAAGTGCGGATCCTCTACGGCGGCTCCGTGAAGCCGGCGAACGCGGCGGAGCTCCTCGGGATGCCCGACATCGATGGGGCGCTGGTCGGCGGCGCCAGCCTCGACCCCGACGAATTCGCCGCCATCGTTGCCGCAGCGCCATATTCATGAGTTCCTTGGCCGACGCACCGGTCCCCTCACTGGCGCTCGTCATCCTCGATGGCTGGGGTCTCGCCGAGCCGGGGCCGGGCAACGCCATCTCGCTCGCCGAGACACCGGTCTTCGACCGCCTCTGGGAGCGCTTCCCGCACACGCAGCTCTCCGCGCAGGGCCGCGACGTGGGCCTGCCGGAGGGCCAGATGGGGAACTCCGAGGTCGGGCACCTCAACCTCGGCGCGGGGGCCATCGTCAAGCAGGACCTTGCCCGCATCGACGACGCGGTCGCCGACGGCACCTTCTTCGAGAACGAGGCCCTGGTGGCCGCATGCGAGCGCGCGCGCAACAGCCCACGCGGGCGCCTCCACCTCCTCGGCCTCGTCTCCGACGGCGGCGTCCACTCGGGCTGGGAGCACATCGAGGCCGTAATGGAGCTCGCCGCGAGCGAGGGGATCCCGGACCTGGTCGTCCACGCTCTCACCGACGGCCGCGACACCCTGCCGACCAACGGCGCCGGATACGTCGAGGAGCTCCAGCGCTGGCTGCGCCACGCCGGGCGGATCGGGACGGTCGGCGGCCGCTACTGGGGCATGGATCGCGACCGCCGCTGGGACCGGATCAAGCGCCACTACGACGCGATCGTCCACGCACGCGGCGAGCGCGCCGACGACGCCGTCGCGGCCATCCGAGCCTCCTACGAGCGCGACGTCACCGACGAGTTCATCGAGCCGACGGTGATCGGCGACTACGACGGGGTCGCAGCCGACGAGCCCGTGATCTTCATCAACTTCAGGCCCGACCGGGCCCGCGAGCTGACGCTGGCGCTCGGCGACCCGGCCTTCGACGGCTTCGACCGCGAGGGCGGCCCCGTCCTCGAGGTGACGACGATGACCGAGTACCACGAGGGCTGGCCCTACCCGGTGGCCTTCCCGCCGAAGGAGCCGGACGCGACGCTGGCCGAGGTGATCGCGGAGGACGACGGCCGCCAGCTCCACGTCGCCGAGACCGAGAAGTACGCGCACGTCACCTACTTCTTCAACGGCGGCCGCGAGGAGCAATTGGGAGGGGAGGAGCGCCACCTCGTCGACTCACCCCGCGACGTCGCCACCTACGACCTCAAGCCCGAGATGAGCGGCGCCGCCGCGGCCGAGCAGTTCACCTCCCACTGGCGGGCCGACGGCTTCCGCTTCGGGATCATCAACTTCGCGAATCCGGACATGGTCGGCCACACCGGCGTGATCCCGGCGGCGGTCGAGGCGGTCGAGACCGCCGACCGCGGCCTCGGCGAGGTGATCGCCGCCGTCCACGAGTCCGGCGGCGCCTGCATCGTCACGGCCGACCACGGCAACGCCGAGGAGATGCTCACCCCCGACGGGGCCCCCCAGACCGCGCACACCACCAACCCGGTCCCGCTCGTCGTCACCGTGCGCGGGCTCGAGCTCCGCGACGGCGGCATCCTGGCCGACGTCGCCCCCACGGCCCTCGAACTGCTCGGGATCCCGCAGCCCGCGGCGATGACGGGCCGCTCGCTGCGGACCGATGCCTGACGCGTAGGAAGACGTGTAACGCCTCGCCTCTTAGCCGGACCAAGAAGCGATGCCGCCCGACTCCGAGCTCCGGCTGCTCCCTCTGCCGTCGTCGTTCGCCGCGACGCGCCGCGCGCTCCACCGCGTCGCGGAGGAGATCGTCGCCCCGGCGCGCAAGCCCGACAACGAGATCTCGCTGCGCGCGACCCCGGGGGGCTTCGGCACGCCGCCGTTCGAGCACGACGGCGCCGAGCGGCAGGTCCGCGTTGAGGGCGCGGAGCTCGTGTACCTCGACGGTGACGTCGAGGAACGGGTCGCTATCCGCTCCCTCGCCGAGGCCGGCGAGCTCGTCGCCGATCTGCTGCCCGCCGGCGCGCCGCTCGACGCGGAACACCTCGACGTGGATCCCCGCTCGGCCGAGGCGCTGGCGGCCTGGTACGCCCTCGGCTCCCGCGTGCTGGAGACCCTGAGCGGCGAGACCCGCCCCGGGGACGAACCGACGCCCCCGCTCCTGTGGCCCGAGCACTTCGACCTGGCGATCGAGTCGGGCTCGGAGAGCGCCGGGCGGCGCGCCAACTACGGGTTCTCGCCCGGTGACGAGGACCACGCGGAGCCATACCTCTACGTCGGGCCCTGGCGGGGCCGGATCGACGGGGAGCTGTGGAACGCGACGGGCTTCGACGGCGCCGAGCTCTCCTACGCGGAGCTGCTCGCTGCGGATGACCCCGAGCAGGCCGCGCTCGACTTCTGCCGGGCGCGCAGAGACGCACTCGACTCGACGGAGGAGGACCGATGACGGAGAACGGAGCGGGCAACGGAAGCGTGGACACCGCAGCGCTGGAGTGGCACCGGGTCCTCGCCGAGAGCGAGCTGCCCGAGGGGCGCGTGGCGACCGTCGCGGCCGGGCAGAAGAGCGTCGCCCTCGTCCACTACGACGGCGAGTTCTCGGCGCTCGACAACCACTGCCCGCACCAGGGCGGACCGCTCGGCGAGGGGTCGATCGAGAACGGCCTGCTGCGCTGCCCCTGGCACGGCTTCGACTACTGCCCGCTCGACGGCAAGTCGCCGGGCTTCGACGACGAGGCGGTCACCTATCCGCTCGAGATCCGCGACGGCGAGATCTTCGTCGGCGTTGCGCCGGACCGCCACGTCCGCACGGTCACCGACGTGATGGCCGAGACGATGGTCAACTGGGGCGTCCGCCACGTGTTCGGGATGGTCGGGCACTCGAACCTCGGGCTGGCCGACGCGCTGCGCCGTCGCGAGCAGGAGGGGGAGCTGACGTACATCGGGATCCGCCACGAGGGTGCCGCCGCCTTCGCCGCCTCCGCCTACGGGAAGCTGACCGGCCGCCCGGCCGCGTGCCTGACGATCGCCGGGCCGGGAGCGACCAACCTGCTGACGGGCCTCTGGGATGCCAACGTCGACCGCGCGCCGGTGCTGGCGCTGACCGGTCAGGTGGATACCCAGGTGCTCGGCCCCGGCGCCTTCCAGGAGGTCGACCTGGTCGGCGCCTTCGGCTCGGTCACCTGCTGGAGCCAGCCCGTGCTGCGCGACTCGAAGCACGCCGAGCTGATGAGCCTCGCCTGCAAGAACGCACTGCTCACCCCCGGCGTCTCGCATCTGATCTTCCCCGACGAGGTCCAGACGATCCCCGCCGCCGCGGAGGCCGAGGCCGGCTCGCCCGAGGGCCGGATGGGCGCCCGTGAGATCAGTCCGCCCGAGGAGTCGGTCGAGGAGGCGCTGAAGCGGCTGCGCAGCGCCAAGCGCCCGGTGATCATCGTCGGGCACGGCGCGCGCTTCGACATGGACGCGGTCACCGCGTTCGCCGAGCAGCTCGGAGCGCCGGTGATCACCACCTTCAAGGCGAAGGGCCAGATCCCCGAGACCCACCCGCTCGCCGCGGGTGTCCTCGGGCGCAGCGGCACGCCGGTTGCGAGCTGGGTGATGAACGAGGCCGACCTCCTGGTCGTGCTCGGTGCGTCTTTCTCCAACCACACCGGCATCTACGCCGGGCACCCGATCATCCAGGTGGACATCGACCCGGCCCAGCTCGGCAAGTTCCACCCGGTCGAGGTGCCCGTCTGGGGCGAGATCGCGACCACCGTCGAGCGCTTCAGCTCCGAGCTGCCCGATCGGCTCGAGACGGAGGACCAGGCGGCCCAGCTCGTCGAGCGCTGGGAGATCTGGCGCGCCGAGAAGCGCAACCGCGAGTCCGATGACCGCGGCAACGGGATCAACTCCGCCTCGGTGTTCGCCGCGATGAACCGGCTGGTGCCCGACGACGCGGTGATCGCGGTGGACGTCGGCAACCACGCGTACTCCTTCGGGCGCTACTACGAGTGCTCGGGCTCGCAGCGGGTGCTGATGTCGGGCTATCTCGGCTCGATCGGCTTCGCCTACCCCGCGGCGATCGGAGCCTGGGCCGCGAGCGAGGGCGAGCGCCCGATCGTCGCAGTGACGGGCGACGGCGGCTTCGCCCAGTACATGGCGGAGGTGACCACGGCCGTGAAGCACGGGATGGACATCACCCACGTGATGCTGAACAACGGCCAGCTCGGGAAGATCTCCAAGGAGCAGCGGGCCGGGGAGTGGGAGGTCTGGCAGACGCAGCTCCACAACCCGAACTTCGCCGAGTACGCGAACAACTGCGGCGCGCTGGGCATCCGGGTCACCGGCGCCTCCGAGATCGAGCCCGCGATCGCGCGCGCGCTCGCGCACGATGGGCCGGCGATGGTCGAGGTCATGTCCGACGCCGACCTTGTCTGAAACTTGACATAGAGCGACTCAGGTTTTATGCTTTCTGCGCAGCAAATGCCGAAACGCAGGAGGTGAAACGATGGCACTTGTTCGCTGGGACCCGGTACGCGAGCTCGACTCGCTCCAGTCCGACATGAACCGCCTCTTCGACCGCTTCTTCGACACGCGTCCGGCCGGGAACGGCGCCGCCGCGCGCCGCTGGATTCCCGCGATGGACCTGGTGGAGACCGAGGACAGCCTGGTGCTCCGCGCCGACCTTCCGGGGATGACCGAGGACGACGTCGAGATCGAGGTCAAGGACGGCACGCTGACCGTCTCCGGTGAGCGCCGCTCCGAGAGCGAGGAGAAGAAGGAGGGCTACCACCGCGTCGAGCGGTCCTTCGGCCGCTTCTCGCGGGCGCTCACGCTCCCCGACGGAGTGGACACCTCGAAGATCAACGCCGGCTTCGATAACGGCGTGCTCGAGGTGACGATCCCCAAGCCCGAGCAGACCAGGCCGACCCGCATCCAGATCGGATCGGGCGCGGTCGAGGGCAGCGGCACCGAGAAGTAGCCCGGCATGCCTGTAGGCGGCGGCTGATCGCCGCCGCCTAGGCTTGCCGAGGTGCGCTCCGACCCCGCCCGGCTCAGCTTCGAGATCCAGTCCCGCGACGGCGCCGCCCGCGCGGGCCTGATCCGCTGCGCGCACGGCGAGATCGCGACGCCCGCCTTCATCCCGCTCGCGACCAAGGCCAGCGTCCGCGGCCTCTCGGCCGGCGAGGTCGCGGAGCTCGGCTATCAGCTGGTCCTCGGCAACACCTTCCACCTCCACCTCGCCCCCGGCGAGGACGCCATCGCGCGCCACGGCGGCCTGCACGGCTTCATGGGCTGGGAGCGCGCGATCGTCACCGACTCCGGCGGCTTCCAGGTCTTCTCGCTCGCCCACGGCGGCGTCGCCGACGAGATCAAGGGCCGTCGCGGCGAGATGGCCGGCGGCGCGAAGGTCGAGATCTCCGAGCGCGGGGTCGCCTTCCAGTCGCTGCTCGACGGCTCGAACCGCTTCATCGGGCCCGAGGAGTCGATGGGCATCCAGGCGAAGCTGGGCTCGGACATCGCGCTGGTCTTCGACGAGTGCACCCCGTACCACGCCGACCGCGACTACACCGCCCGCTCGACCGAGCGCACGCACCGCTGGCTGGACCGCTGCCTCGAGTGGCACGCAGAGCACGGGCCGGCGAACCAGGCCGTATTCGGGATCGTCCAGGGCGGGATCCACGAGGACCTGCGCCGCTCCTCGGCCGAGCGGGTGGGGGAGGCGGGCGTGGACGGCGTCGCGATCGGAGGCACGCTCGGCCGCGACAAGGGCGAGATGCGCGCGGTGCTGGAGGCGACCGTGCCGCACCTGCCCGACGCCGCTCCCCGGCACCTGCTGGGCATCGGCGAGGTCGACGACCTGATCTCGGGGATCGGCCTCGGCATCGAGGTCTTCGACTGCGCCGTGCCCACCCGGCTCGCGCGGCACGGGGTCGCGCTGGCGCCGGAGCCGGACGCCCGCCACCGCATCGACCTCGCCAAGGGCCGCTACGCCGACCAGGACGAGCCGATCGCCGCGGGCTGCCCCTGCGAGGCGTGCCGCCGCCACAGCCGCGCCTACCTCCACTACCTGGCGCGCAACAAGGAGCTGACCGGCGCCCGCCTGCTCACGCTCCACAACCTCACCTACATGGAGCGCCTGACCGCGGGGGCGCGCGAGGCGATCGCTGCGGGGACCTACGCCGCCTACTCGGAGGCCGTGCTCGCGGGCTCGGCGCCCTGGGAGGCCTCCTCCCAGGCGGCGTAGAGCTCCTCCAGCTCCCGCTTCGCCGCCTCGTGGCGCTCGCCCGCGCGCCGGGCGCGACCGGGGCTCGACCACGCGTCGGGGTCGGCCAGCTCGTCCTCGAGCTCGCGCAGTCCGGCCTCGGCCTCGTCGATCCGCCGCTCCAGCTCCGCGACCCGGCGCAGCGCGTTCTTGGAGGGGCCGGGCGCCCCGCCGCGCTTGCCGCGGGCGCGCTTCGGCTCCCGCGCGGGCACGGCCGCCGCGTCGGCCTCGGCTTCCTCGCGTTCGCGCTCGTAGGTCGCCCAGCCGACGGGGTGGCTGTGCAGCCGGCCGCCCTCGCACACGAGCGTCCTGGTCCCGACGGCCTCGAGCAGGGCGCGGTCGTGGGAGACGAGCAGGACGGCGCCGCGGAAGGCGAGCAGGGCATCCTCGAGCGCCTCGCGGCTGTCGATGTCGAGGTGGTTCGTGGGCTCGTCGAGGATGAGGACGTTGGCGCCGGAGGCGACGAGGATCGCCAGCGAGAGCCGCCGCTGCTCGCCGCCCGAGATGTCGGCGAGGGACTTGTTCGCGTCATCGCCCGAGAAGAGGAATCCGCCGAGCAGGTCGCGCGCCTTGCGGGCGCTGAGGCCGGTCTCGCGGACCGCGGCGTCCAGCACGGTGCCTTCGCCGGCGGCGGTGTCGGCGTGCTGGGAGAGGTATCCGAGCTTGACGTTGTGCCCCGTGCGGACCGAGCCGGCGGTCGGCTCGCGCCGGCCCGCCAGCGTCTCGAGCAGGGTCGTCTTGCCCGACCCGTTCGCGCCGACGAGGACCGCGTGCTCGCCGCGCTCCAGCTTCAGGGTCGCGTGGTCGAGCAACACCCGGCCGGGGACCTCGATCCGCGCCTCCTGCATCTTCAGGACGTAGCGGCCGGTGCGCTCGGGCTCGGCGAAGGAGAAGCGCAGGGTGCGGCGGTCGCGCGGGTCCGCCTCGGCGCCGTCGCGCTTGATCCGGTCGATCGCCTTCAGCTTCGACTGCGCCTGCCTGGCCTTCGAGGCCTTGTAGCGGAAGCGCTCGACGAAGCGCTCCATGCGCTCGATCTCCGCCCGCTGGCGGTCGATCTGCTTGCCCAGCGCGATCTCGCGCGCGGCCTGTTCCTTGCGCCAGGCGTGCCACGGGCCGGAGAAGAACCGGCCGCGCCCCGCCTCGAGCTCCAGCACCGAGGTCCCGACGGCCTCGAGGAACCAGCGGTCGTGCGCCACCAGGACGACCGCGGCCTCGAGCTCGACGAGGTAGCGCTCGAGCCATTCCAGCGTCGGGATGTCGAGGTGGTTCGTGGGCTCGTCGAGCAGCAGCAGGTCCGGGCGCGCCGCCAGCGCCCGCGCCAGCGAGGCGCGGGTGAGCTCGCCTCCGGAGAAGGTGGTGAGCGCGCGCTCGCGGTCCTCGCGGGCGAACCCGAGCCCGGTCAGCACGGTCATCGCGTCGTCGCGCCAGCGGTAGCCGCCGGCGTGGTCGAAGCGCTGCTGCGCCGCCGCGTAGCCGCGCATCGTCCGCTCGCCCGCACCCTCGGACATCCGCTGCTCGAGCCGCGCCAGCTCCGCCTCGGTCTCGATCATCTCCGGTCGGCCCGAGAGCACGTAGTCGGCGAGGGGGAGCTCGCTCGCCCTGGGCGGGCGCTGGTCGTGCAGGGCCACGCGCGCGTTGCGGGCGAGTGCCACCGAGCCCGAATCCGGCGGGCGCTCGCCCGCCAGCACCCGCAGCAGGGTCGACTTGCCCGCCCCGTTGCGGCCCGACAGCGTCATCCGCTCCCGCGCCTCGAGCTTGAACGAGACGTCGGCGAACAGCAGCATGCCGCCGGCGTGGACCTCGAGCTGTGTGGCCGTAGCGATCGCCATACCGCCGCCATGATGGCGACCGGCGGCATCCGGACGGCGTCAGGCCCGCGGGCCGGGTTGTGGACGCGTACCGACGCCATGGGGTCGGTAACCGTCCACGAGTTCGGGCGCGCGCTACTCCGTGTTGTCGTCGATGACGCCGCGCAGGGAGTCGACCTGCTCCTGCAGGTTGTCCTTGACGACGTCCTCGAGGTTGACGCGGTCCGACGAGCTGGTGGTGCTCAGGGCCACGATCGCGGCCACGGCCGCGGCCAGGAGGAGGATGGCGATCAGCGCCAGCGCGGTGCGGGCCCTGCCGGCGGCGCCGCGCTTCTGCTTCGGCTGGGGCGGCGGAGCCACCGGCGCGCGCCGGCGCGGCGGCTGGCGGCGGGCGGTCTGGGTGCGCGGCATCTGGCGGGTGGCGCCGGTCGGCTCGCCGCCCGCGAGCACGCGGGTGGCAGCGGTGGACTCGGGCGACTGGCCGGCGAGGCCGCGGCGCAGCGCTTCGGCGAGCTCCCCGGCCGCCGCGAAGCGGTTGGCCGGGTCTGACTCGAGCGCGACGAGCACTGCGTCCCCGATCGCCTGCGGCACCTCGTCGCTGTAGGAGGAGGGGGGAAGGGGCCGCTCCGACTGCTGGCGCACCGCCAGCTCGGCGAGCGAGGCGCCCTCGTAGGGCAGCCGGCCGGTGAGGAACTGGTACAGCACTACGCCCAGCGAGTACACGTCGGAGGATGGAGTGGCCTCGTCGCCGCGCGCCTGCTCCGGGGCCAGGTACGCGGCCGTGCCGACGACCGAGCCGACCTGCGTGATCCGGCTCTGCTCGGAGGCCCGCGCGATGCCGAAGTCGGCGAGCTTCACGGTCATGTCGCCGCCGCCCGCGGGGCCGCCGATGATCATCAGGTTCCCCGGCTTGACGTCGCGGTGGATGATCCCGTGGCGGTGCGCGTAGTCGAGCCCGGCGCAGGCCTGGATCCCGATCTCGACCGAGGTCTCGGGGTCGAGCGTGCCCTCCGACTGGAGCAGCTGCGCGCCGGACTTGCCCTTGACGTACTCCATGACGATGTAATGGCGCCCGCTGTCAATGCCCGTGTCGTAGACCTGGACGATGTTGGGGTGGACGAGCTTCGCGACCGCGAGCGCCTCGCGGCGGAAGCGGGCGACGAAGCGCTCGTCGTCGGAGAGGTGCTCCGCGAGGATCTTCACCGCGACCGTGCGCTCGAGGATCGTGTCAGTGGCGCGGAAGACGCTCGACATACCGCCCGAGCCGAGGCGGTCCTCGATCCGGTAGCGGTCGGAGATCAGCTCGCCCTTGGGGCCGCGCATGCTCACAGCCCGCCGCCTCCGCCGGGGGAGATCCCGCCGCCGCCGCCGGGGGTGGTCGGGGTGGTGGGGGTCGTGGGCGTCGTCGGCTGCGTGGGCGTCGTCGGCTGCGTCTCCTGGGTGGTGGTCTCCTCGGTGGTCGTCTCCTGGGTGGTGGTCTCCTGGGTGGTCGTGTTCTCCTGCGTGGTCGTCGTCTCCTCTCGCGGCTCGCACTGCTCGGGGACCAGCTCCCCGAGGTTCAGCGCGCCGCGCTGGAGCGAGTCCTTGACGTCCTGATTGACGCTCGAGGGGAGTGCGTCGATCTCCTCCTGGAGCCGCTGGGCGCGGTCCTCGGCGACGAGGCAGCTCTGCGCATCGACGTTGTCCTCGACCTCCTGGAGCGTCGCGAGGAGCGAGTCGGCGTCCGCCTTGGAGATGGACGGGTCGGGGCCGTCGTCGCCTCCGCAGCCGGCGACGGCGAGGGCCGCCGCGGCGCAGATCGCGGCCAGGATCAGGCTTGGCTTCGGCATCGCGGCGATACTAGCTAGGGGCCTCGAACGAGCCCGGGCAGGCCTCATCCCGCGCTACTGCCCCACGTGGAGGCGGTCGGCGAGCAGCTCGGGCAGCCCGGCGTCGCGGATCGCGCTCGCGGCGCGCTCGATGTCGTACTCGACCCGGTGGTAGGTGGCCTTCCACTCCCTGGTGTCGAGCTCCAGCCAGGCGGCGCGGGGGTCTCCGTCGCGGGGCTGGCCGACGCTGCCCGGGTTCAGCAGCCAGCGCGCCTCCCCGGAGAGGTCGAGGACGTGGCCCGCCGGCGGCTGGCCGCCGCCGGGGCCCTCGCCGTCGGTGAAGAACAGCGCCACGTGCGAGTGGCCGATCAGGCTCACGCGCGCCACCTGCTCGGCCATGCACTCGCGGGCCTGGTCGATGGCGAGGACGTACTCCCAGACCGGGTCGCGCGGGGAGGCGTGGTACAGACCGACCTCTCGGTCGAGGATCTCGGGCCGCAGCCCCTCGAGGAAGTCCGTCGTCTCCCGCGTGCAGTTCTGGCGCGTCCAGTTCACCGCGGCCGCCGCGGCGGCGGAGAAGACGTCGGTGTCGATCTCGCCGGTCACGGCCAGGTCGTGATTGCCCACCAGGCACAGCTCGCACCGCTCCCGCACGAGGGCGGTGCACTCGTCGGGCTGGGCCCCGTAGCCGACGACGTCGCCCAGGCACCAGCGCTGCTCCACGTCCGTCTCGTCCATCGAGGCGAGGACGGCTTCGAGCGCGGGCAGGTTCGCGTGGATGTCTGTGAGGATCGCGAGGCGCATGGCGTGACGGGGCCGGATGCGTCTCGGGCCCCCTGCAGCAGCGGTCTATCGTAGGCGCATGTGGTTGAAGCTGGGGGCGACGGCGGTGGCGGCGATCGTCGTCGCCGAGGGCGCCGCATGGCTGCTGCGCCCGCGCGAGGTGATCGAGCCCGTCGCGGTCGACGAGGCCGCCTACTTCCCGGCGGAGCAGGTCGCCCGCGCCACCGACTACCGCGAGGGCCAGCGGGCCCTGATGATCGGCGGCATCGCCGCCCAGGGAGCCGTGCTGGTCCTGCTCGTGGCGGGACGGCCCGGCGTGGCGCGCCGCGCGCTGGAGCGCGCCGGCGAGCGGCCCGTCCTCGGCGGCGCGGCGGCGGGGGCGGGCCTCGCGGTGACGCTCGGGATCGCATCGCTGCCCTTCGACGTCTGGGCGCATGAGCGGGCCGCCGACGTCGGGATCTCCACCCAGGATCTGGGCGCCTGGTCGGTCGACTGGCTGAAGTCGGCCGGGATCGGCGCCGTCCTCGCGGGCGGCGTCGCCACTGCCGCCCTCGCCCTGATCAGGCGCGCACCCCGGCGCTGGTGGGTGCCGGGAAGCGCCGTCGTGGTCGCGCTGGCCGCCGCGTTCACCTGGCTGGCGCCCGTGGTCCTGGCGCCGCTGTTCAACGACTTCGAGCCCCTGGAGGAGGGCACGGCCCGGGCCGACGTGCTCGAGCTGGGCGAGCGCGCCGACGTCGAGATCGGCGAGGTCTACCGCGTCGACGCCAGCAGGCGCAGCACCGCGATCAACGCCTATGTCGGCGGGCTCGGACCGACCAAGCGGGTCGTCCTCTATGACACCCTGCTCGACGACCTCGGGCGCGGCGAGCGGCGCTCGGTGGTCGCCCACGAGCTCGCCCACGTCGAGAACCGGGACATCCCGCGCGCCCTGCTGTTCGTCGCGATCTCGGCGCCCCTGGCGCTGCTCTTCGTGGCGGGCGCCTCGCGGGTCCTCGCGGCCCGCACGGGGGCCGAGCCCGGCACGCCCGCGTCGCTGCCGGCGCTTGCGATCGCGTTCGCCGCCGCCTCGTTCGTCGTCGGCGTCGCCGGCAACCAGCTCTCACGCGAAGTCGAGGCCAAGGCCGACACCGACGCGCTCGAGCTCACCGCCGACCCCCAGGCGATGATCGCGCTGCAGCAGCGGCTCGCCGCCCGCAACCTCTCGGATCCCTCGCCCCCGGGCTGGTCGCGCGTCCTGTTCGGGACGCATCCGACGTCGGTCGAGCGAATCGGGATGGCCGAGGCCTACGAGGAGGAGCAGACATCGGGCGGTGCCTCCTCCGCTTCACGTCCGGGGGCGCCTTGAAGACCACCCTCGTCGTCGTGGGCAAGGTCAAGGACCCGTTCGTCCAGGCCGACGCGCACTACCGCAAGCTGCTGGGGCGCCAACTGCCGGTCGACGTGATCGAGGTGCGGGACGAGCTCAACATCGCGGGGCGGATCCCGAAGGGCGCGCACGTGATCGCGATGGACCACGGCGGGCGCGCCCTGAGCTCGCGCGAGTGGGCGGCGTGGCTGTCGGAGCGCCGGATCGACGCCCAGGACCTCTGCTTCCTGATCGGGGGGCCGCGTGGGCTGCCGGCCGATGCGCTCGCGCTCGCGCACGAGCGCGTCTCGCTGGGGCCGCAGACGATGGCCCATCAGCTCGCGCGCGTCGTCCTGCTGGAGCAGCTGTTCCGCGCCGGCAAGATCCTGGCCGGCGAGCCGTACCACCTCTAGGCGACCTCACCGCGTGGTGACGGCGACGCAGGCGCGTCCCTAGGGTTCCGGGCATGAGCGACCCGATCAACGGCCTGCGAGGGGCGATCGCCGCCGCGGCCGAGAGCCTCAGCGAGGGCGAGGCACCCGCCTTCTCGCTCGAGCAGCCGCCGCAGCCGGACTTCGGCGACTATTCGACCAACGCGGCGATGCTGATCGCGCCCGCGCTGGGCGAGCAGCCGCGGGCGGTCGCGGACCGCCTATCCGAGCGCCTCTCGTCCGAGCTGGGCGGGGGCCTCGACCGCGTCGAGGTGGCGGGCCCCGGCTTCCTCAACCTCTTCCTCTCCGACGCCTGGTACCGCGAGGCGGCGGCCGCCCTGGCGGCGGCCGGCGACGAGCTCGGTCGCGGCCGGAAGGAGGCGGAGTCGGTCCTTGTCGAGTTCGTCTCCGCCAACCCCACGGGCCCGCTGACCGCGGCCAGCGGCCGCCATGCCGCGTATGGCGACTCCGTCGCGCGGATCCTCGAGCTGAGCGGGGACGAGGTCGCCCGCGAGTACTACGTGAACGACGCCGGCGGGCAGATCGAGCGCTTCGCCCTCTCGATCGCCGCCAGGATGCGCGGCTCCGAGCCGCCCGAGGACGGCTACGGGGGCCCCTATGTCGCCGATCTCGCGGCGCAGCTCGCCGACGAGGGGATCGAGCCGGGAGACACCGACCGGATCGCGCAGCGGGGGGCGGAGCTGATGCGTGAGAGCGCCGAGGCGACCCTGCGCCGCTACGGCGTCGAGTTCGACCGCTGGTACTCGGAGCGGACGCTGCACGGCGAGGGCGGTCTCATGGATCAGGCCCTGGCGGCGCTGCGCGAGCGCGGCGAGGTCTACGAGAGCGAGGGCGCGACCTGGCTGCGCACGACGAAGTTCGGGGACGACAAGGACCGGGTCCTGCAGCGCTCCGACGGCGAGCCCACCTACTTCCTCGCGGACATCGCCTATCACCGCGACAAGCTCGAGCGCTGCGACTGGACCATCAACGTGCTCGGCGCTGACCACCACGGCTACGTCGACCGGCTCAAGGCGGGGGTGGCGGCGCTCGGCCTCGACCCCGAGCGGCTTCAGATCGACATCATCCAGCTCGTCCACGTGATCGAGGGCGGCGAGCGGGCGCAGATGTCGAAGCGCAAGGGCGAGTTCGTCACGCTCGACGAGCTGATCGACGACATCGGGGCCGATGCGGCGCGCTTCTTCATGCTCCAGCGCAGCCACGAGACGACCGTCGATCTCGATCTCGAGCTGGCGCGCAAGCAGTCGAACGACAACCCGGTCTATTACGTCCAGTACGCGCATGCCCGCATCGCCAGCATCCTGCGCAAGGCCGGCGAAGAGCTGGTCGAGGCCTCGCTGACGGAGCAGCCCGCGACCTCGGCGGCGCTCGAGCCCGCCGAGCGCGCGCTCACGCGCCGCCTCCTGCAACTCCCCGACGAGGTCGCCAGCGCGGCCGAGCGCCGCGCGCCGCAGCGGCTCTGCGCGTACGCGATGGCCACGGCGGCCGACTTCCACGGCTTCTACCGCGACTGCAAGGTGGTCGGCGCCGAGGGGAAGGGCGTCGAGGCCGAGCGGATCAGGCTCTGCGTGCTGACCAAGCGCACGGTCGCGCGCACGCTGGGGCTGCTGGGGATCAGCGCGCCCGAGCGGATGTAGGGACGCGGGAGGGCCGCTCGCCGGGCGCCGTCTCGCGCGCCGCCGCCCTACACCTCGTGGCGCGCCATGTCCTCCCGCAGCCGCCTCGCGTCGGCGTCCTCCAGCGGCGCCGGCGCCTGATCGCCCTCCGGGTCGGGGCGGCGGCGCCGCAGCCACACCGCGAGCGCGATCACGGCGGCCGCGAGGCCCGCGATCGGCAGCAGCCACGCAGCCAGGTCGAAGCCCTCGTCGTCCGGCGTCGCCAGGACGTCCTCGCCGTACTCGGCGACGAGGGCGTCCTTGATCTCGTCCTTGCTGCGGCCCTCGGCGATGAGGCGACGAATGAAGTCCCGTTCGCGGTCGGCCTGGGGTGAGAAGGAGTGCTCGAGGGGGGTGCCGCAGATCGTGCACATCACCTCGTCCTCGATGTCGGGGAGCGCGGCGGTGTCCTGGCCCGCCGCTCCCCCGGGGAGGGCCAGGGCGAGCAGCGCGCCCGCGATCGCGAGGACGAGGGGGCGCCTCACTTCGAGCTCCCCTCGATCAGCGGCGCCACCTCTTCGCGGAGGAACTCGGCATCGACGGGCCCGCGGCGGATCAGGGCGATCTCGCCGTCGGGGTCGACGAGGAAGGATTCGGGGAAGCCGGTCATGCCGTAGGCCTCGCGGCGCTCGCGACCGTCGCCGTCGCGGAGCTGCGGGTAGGTGAGGCCGTACTCGCGGACGAAGGCGAGGGCGTCGTCGCTGGCGTCGTCGAGATCGATCCCGAGGACGGTGAAACCGGGCCCGCCGTGCTCGCTCTGGAAGTCTTCGAGGGCGGGCGCCTCCTGGCGGCACGGCTCGCACCACGAGGCCCAGAAGTTGACGAGGACGAAGCGGCCGCGGAAGTCCTCGAGGCTCCGGGTCTCGGAGCCGCCGAGCACGGTCAGCTCCTTGTCGGGAGCCGGTTCGCCGATGGCGAGGGCCTGCTCCCCCTTGCTGAGCAGGCCGTAGGCGAGCAGCCCGATCACGGCCAGGACGGCCATGACGATCGTGAACGTCTTCGCGCTCAAAGCGGCGAACGGGATTCGAACCCGCGACCCCCAGCTTGGGAAGCTGGTGCTCTACCAACTGAGCTACCGCCGCGCGGACCCCGATTCTACGGGGAAGGTCGTGCGCGGCCCGACTACGGGGAGTCGATCGCGGGTATACACAGGTGGTGAGCGCACTGGGAACAGCGGGACGGGCGGCCGGCGGCGCCGGCCGCAGGCTGGCGAGGCGCAGCGAGTGGCTCGCACGCCGGCTCTGGATCGTGATGGTCGCCGACGTGCTGCTCACAGGCCGCCGGCACTGGCGCCGCCTCGACGACCGCGAGCGCTCGCGCCTGCTCGAGCTCGCGCGCAAGTCGCAGGGCCGGCCGGGCGCGAACCTCTCGGCGGCCGAGCGCCGCGAGGCGACCCGGCTGCTCGACAAGCTCGGCCACGTCGAACTGGCCGGCACCCTGGCGCAGATCGTCCTCCCCTTCAGGCCGCTGAGCAAGGTCGCCACGCGGCTGATGGTCGGCAGGCGCCGCGCCGCCTCGGCCGAGGCGGCGGCCGAGGCCTCCTGAACGGCGCCCGGCCCGATCGCACACCTCGTCTCCGCCACGACGGCGCCGAGATCATGCGGCTGGCTACTCCTGGAGCTTCGAGTTGATCTCCGAGATGATCTGGTCTGCTTCGGAGCCGAGGCTCGTCGCATCGCCGACGAACTGCGTCGCCACGCCGACCATCGATGCGGCTCCGCCGGCGGCGACCTCGTCGGCCGCGTTCTCGGCCTCGGCGCTGAGCTCGTCGAGGACCGAGACCAGGCGATCGTGCTGGTCGGTCACGTCCTCAGGGGGCTGGATCTCGCTGAGGTCGGTGGAGGCCGCCTCGACCTGCTGGGAGAAGTCCTGGTAGAGCCTTGAGACGTCTGCGGGCGCTCCGGTGCTCGTCCCCTGGCTGGAGACCTCGTTCAGTCCGGTCTGGAGCGTCGAGGTGACCTCGTTGACGGCGTCGACGTAGTCGTTCTTCTCCTCGGTGTCACCGCCGCAGGCGACGAGGGCGAGGGCGGCGCAGGCAGCGAGCGCCGCCGCGGCGAGGCGAATCGATGGCATGTTCTTCTCCCGGTCGGGTTGGACGAGGCGCGCGCGGATCCTACGTCGCCTGCCGATGCCCGACTACCGCGCTGCGGCGACTACGTCGCCTGCCGATGCCCGACTACCGCGCTCCGGCGACTACGTCGCCTGC
>DASSYK010000162.1:0-7910 GCA_035703345.1 Solirubrobacterales bacterium | reverse complement strand
CGCGCGATGGCGAAGTACGCCACCGTCAGCAGGGCCAGGTGAATGAGGTTCAGAACCAGGTCGCCGTTGGAGGAGAGGGCCGCGGAGAGGGCGTCGAGGCCGGGGCGGAACGGGAAGGCTCCGGTGACGATGCGGATCGCGTCGTAGAGCGTCTCGCTGACGGTGCCGGAGGGCACCAGGGAGAGGAAGGCGATCGGCAGGGTGAGGGCGAACGCGGCGAGGGCGCTGGCGCGGACCTCGCGCGCGGCGACGCCGATGGCCGATCCCATGGCGGCGAAGCCGGCGCCGGTGAGGGCGATGGCGCAGAGGATCAGGGGAAGGCGCTCCCAGGCCAGGTCGACGAACAGCTCCAGCACCGCGAGCAGGACGATCGCGACGACGATCGCGCAGATCGTGCCGAGGCCGATCTTCTCGGCGAGCAGGGCCGAGCGGCTGACGAGGCCGCGGGTGAGCCGGGCGAAGGTGTTCTCCTCGCGCTCGAGGGCCAGGGAGCCGGCGACCAGCAGGACGGTGACGAACATGAGCGTGATCGCGATCGCAACGGAGATCGCGAAGGTGTCGAGCGGGGGCACGTCGCCGCTGACGGCCTGCTTCTCGATCGCGATCGGCTCCGAGACGGAGGTCAGGACGGGACGGGCGAAGCCGAGGTTCTCGCGGGCCAGCCCGGCGAAGCGGATCACCTCCTCCACGACGCGCCGCTCGGGACCGCCGAGGTCGCCGCGGACGGAGCGCAGGATCTGCTCGGTCCTCTCCAGCCCCAGCACCTGGAACTGCTCGCCGAGGATCGGGAGGGTGAACTTGCCGCCCTCGGTCAGGATGTCGAGGTACGAGAGGAGGCTCTCGCTGATCCGGTCGGAGAGGATCAGGTTCGCCTCGGTCAGCAGCGAGCTGATGCGGTCGTCGACGAGCCGCGCCTTCACCGGGTCGTCCTCGTTGACGTAGACCTCGACCTGGGCGGGCTGGAGGCCGGCGCCGTTGAGCTGGGCCTGGAGGCGGTCGAGGAAGTTCTCGGGGACGATCAGCGCCGCCAGCACCTCGCCGTCGCGGACCTTCTCGAGCGCCTCGTCGCGGTCGTCGACCTTGACGCACTCGACCCGGTCGCAGAGCTCGGCGAACGCCTCATCCTGGTCGAAGCCGGTGTCGCCCTCGCCGCCGAGCTCGAGGCCCTCCTCCGTCGGGATCTCGTTGAGGAAGGCGACGGTCGGCTTGTCCGGACCGCGGGACACCGCGAAGCCGATCAGGACCGCGAGGACGATCGGGTAGATCACGAGCAGCGCCGTCAGCAGCGGCGAGCGCTTGAGGATCTGGAGGTCCTTGAGCAGGAGCCAGCGCATCCTCAGTAGCCCTTCTCCTCCAGGAACCTGACGAAGTCGCCCTCGGGGTCCTCGCTCGTGGTCCCGAGACGGCCGACAGAGCGGCGGAGCTCGGGGAAGGTCCCGTCGAAGAGCGCCTCGCCATCGGCGAGGACCAGCAGGCGGTCGCCGTAGCGGATGGCCTCCTCGATCTGATGGGTCGAATAGATGACCGTCGTCCCCCCGTGGGCGAGCGCGGCCACGAACTCCCAGAGCCGGATCCGCTGCGAGGGATCGAGGCCGGCGCTGGGCTCGTCGAGCAGCAGGACCGCGGGCTCGGCCAGCAGGCCGATGGCGATGTTGATCCGCTGCTGGTTGCCGCCCGAGAGCGAGGAGACCTGATCGTCGCGCCGCTCGGCGAGACCCGTCTGGGCCAGCATCCGCTCGACGGCGGCGTCGGGGTCCTCGCGGCCCTCCAGACGCGCGAACAGGCGCAGGTTCTCGGCGACGGTCAGCCGGCGGTACAGCGCGGCCTGCTGCGGGACCCAGCCGATCTCGCCGGCGCCGGCGGCGAGATCTCCGGCGTCCGGCTCGAGGATCCCGGCGAGGATCGCGAGCATCGTCGTCTTGCCCGCGCCGTTGGGCCCGAGGACCGCGAGCAGCTCGCCGGGGGCCGCCTCGAAGCTGACGCCGCGCAGCGCCTCGCGCTCGCCGTAGGACTTGCTGAGGCCCCGCGCGACCAGGGCCTTCGGGGGCCGTGCCATCGGCGGAAAGCTAGCGGTCGCCGCTCGGCGGCCGCTACGCTGCCGCCGAATGCGCGTCCTCTTCATCGGCGACGTCGTCGGCAAGCCCGGACGCGAGGGACTCGCGGCCGCGATGCCGGGACTCCGCTCCGAGCATCTGCCCGATCTGGTGATCGTCAACGGCGAGAACGCCGGCGGCGGTGTCGGGATCACGACCGAGAGCGCGCGGGAGATCTTCGATGTCGGCGCCGACGTGATCACGCTCGGCAACCACACCTACCGCCACCGCGAGGTCTACGGCTACCTGGACTCCGAGCAGCGGATCGTCCGCCCCGCGAACTTCCCGGAGGCCAATCCCGGTCGCGGCCACACGATCGTCGACGCGGCCGGCATGAGGGTCGCGGTCGTCAACCTCAGCGGCGCCCTCTACCTGACCGTCGAGCGCAACCCGTTTCCGGTCATCGACGAGCTGCTGGGGGAGCTGCGTGGCGCCGCCGACGCGGTCATCGTCGACTTCCACGCCGAGCTGACCAGCGAGAAGGTCGCGATGGGCTGGCACCTCGACGGCCGCGCCGCCGCCGTGTTCGGGACCCACACCCACGTCCCCACAGCCGACGCCCGCGTGCTGCCCGGCGGCACGGCCCGCATCACCGACGTCGGCATGACGGGCTCGCGCGCGGGGATCATCGGCGTCAAGCGCGAGCAGGCGCTCCGCGGCTTCCGCACGCAGATGCCAGTCCGCTTCGAGAGCGCGACCGAGGACGTCTGGGTGATGGGCGCGCTCGTCGACGTCAACGACGACGGGCTCGCCCGCTCGATCACGCAGGTGATGGTTCCGGCGCCCCAGAGCTCGTCGTAGCCTCCGGCTCCTCGCGCGCCAGCAGGGCCACCAGCACGAACGGCAGGAACCAGGGGATGTAGAGGTAGAACCAGTGCTCGATCGCGAGCTGGCTCGCGATCACCACCGCCGCGCCCAGGGCGGCGACCGTGACCAGATCGCGCCGGCGCGGGACGAAGGCGACCGCCACCGCGAGCAGGGCGATGGCGATCTTGAGCGCGGTGTGCAGGGGCTCCAGGTCGGTCTGGCCCCAGATGCTGAAGGGCGATTCGCGGCCGACCTGGTTGCCGATGGTTCTGTCCCAGAACGTCGGGATGCCGGGGTCGAAGATCGTCTGGGCCATCACGACGAGGGTCGCGGCCGCGAAGGCGGCTGCGTAGGGGACGACGACCGACAGCACCCGGCGCGGGGGTCCTGTCACTGCGGTGCCCCCCACATCCTCGCCTGGCGGCCGCGGTGTGGGGCCCCCCGCCGTGCCACCCCCGCGACCGGCGAGGTCCGGTTGACGGCCATAACGCCGGTCGTAGGTCGCGAACAGCGGGAACAGCAGGCCCGGCGCGAACTTCGTCGCTGTCGCGAGGGCGAGGATCGCTCCTCTCGCTGCCGGGCTGTTCAGGAACAGCAGCGTCACGACGAGCAGCAGGGAGACCAGGGCGTCGTTCGTGTTGCTCTCCAGGGCGAAGGCCGTGTACGGGTTGGCGGTCCAGGCGAAGGCCAGGGTCGTGCCCAAGCGGGTTCCCGCCGATCCCGGGCGCAGGCGTCGGCCCAGGAGGAAGAGGGCTCCGATCGTGGCGAGGTCGAAGAAGATCGCGGCGGCGTGGGCGGCCGGGAGGTCGTCCCAGTCGCCGCTCCAGGGCAGGATGAGCTCGAAGGGGACGTAGACGTAGTAGGCGAGCGGGCCATAGGTGTCGCCGTGGGAGTTGTCCTCGGGGAAGTCGCCGTAGATCGCCTCGTGGTCGGTGATCCTGTCTGCGCCGATCACGCCCGAGTAGCCGACGTCGATCACGTTGGAGTCGGCGACGTTGAGCCCGACCCGGACGCCGATCAGGAACAGGGTCGCGATCGCGAGCACGGCGAGCGGCAGCGCCGGCCGCAGGCCCGGAGCCCGCCGGCGGAAGGCCAGCCAGAGCGCACGGGCGAGGAGGTAGGCGAGGGCCGGATAGGCGAGCGGGACCGAGAGCCCGATCTCGGCGCGGTTGAAGAAGAAGTGCGAGACCCCGAATCCCGCGACGATCACGAGCAGATCGAGGTGGGCCATCCGCAGCGGCCGGCGCCAGTCGAACAGGCCGACCAGGAAGATCGCGCAGAGCGGCAGCCAGATCCAGGGCGCGTTGAGCTTGCGGCCGAAGGCGCCCTCATAGCCGCGAGCCATCTTCCAGGCGACCTGGTAGCCGGTCCAGGACTCCTCGACGAAGCCGGTCTCGTCGTCGACGATCACCTGCACGAGCTGATCGCCTCCGCCGAAGAAGCTGACCTCCCAGTCGCCGTCGTGCTCCGCCCGGCCGGCGGAGGGATGGAGGTCGGGGTGCGACGCCGCGGCCTCGCGCGCGTTCGCGTCCCGCTCGGCGATCGCGATCGCCCGCTCCTCGGAGATGGGCGGCTCGTCCCCGGCGGCGGCGCTCGCCGCGGCGGGAAAGCCCGCGGCGGCGACCAGCGCCAGCGCCGCTACTGCGGAGGCGGCTCGTCGAACGTCCAAATCTTGTTGCCGATGAAGTTGAAGGGCATCGCGATCGCAACGGCCAGCGCCTGCGCCGCGAGCTCGGGCATGTCCCCACGGATCAGCAGCTCGAGGGCGACGAGGTTGACGCCCAGGGCCAGGACGCTGACGGTGAAGAAGCGGGCCGCCTGGAAACCGGCGTGCCCGTGCTTCGCGTCGAAGGTCCAGTGCCGGTTCCACCAGAAGTTGTTCGTGACGGCGACGACGAAGGCGCCGATCGCGGCGGGTATGTGGTGCAGGCCGGCGAGCTGGGTGAGCGCGGCGAACACGACCAGGTTGACCACGTAGCCGGAGGCTCCGACCAGCCCGAACTGGAGCAGCTGCAGCCAGTTGTCGGGGTTCTTGGTCCCCTTCCCGATCCGCTTCGCTGTCCGGCCGGGGCTCACGCCGGCGCCCCCGCCGGGCCCGCCCCGAAGTGATCGAGGATCGCCGGCGCGATGTCGCGCAGCGACCAGGGCCGTTTCGACGGCTCGCTCGGCCCGCAATTGACGAACAGGAGCGGAGCGAGGGAGTCCCCGCGGCTGAGTGCGCCGTGGCTGCCGCCGCCGGCGTGGCTGACCCCTCCCCAGTCCACGCACTCGTAGCCGTCGGCGGCCGAGATCAGGACGTCGCCCGAATGCGGCGAGGTGAGCGCCGACCAGAGGCGGGCAAGCGCGTCGGGGTAGTCCGGGCTCTCGAAGCGGCCGCGGGTCACGTCGCCGCCCACGGCCTCCGGCTCGCCGAAGACCTCCCAGCGTGCCCCGCGCTCGTCGCGCAGCTGGCCGCCCGGCCGGAAGCGGAACTCGTAGCCGTCGCGGACGACCCGGGCGAACAGCTCCGAGCCCTCGGGCAGGCCGACGCCCTCGCGGGCCGGCGGGCGGCCGTCGGTGTCGGCGAGCCAGGTGACCAGGTCGACGCCGTCCATGCCACGCAGCCGCTCGCGAACCTTCTCGTGAGCGCCAGTGTGGCCCGCGCCGGAGTCGAGCACGTACACCGCCCCGGCGCGCGAGGTCGGGCTCACGGCGATCTCGGCCTCCTCGGGCACATCCTCGTTCGGGGCCAGCACGTGCCAGTCCTCTGCGAGCGCATCGACGAGCGGCAGATCGTGCTCGACGTCGGACTGCGCGTGATCCGCGGTCAGGATCACAGCGTGCTCGGAGAGGAAGGCGTCCAAACCCCCGCCCGCCTCGACGATGCGCGCGAAGCTCGCGTCCGCCTTTGCGATCGAGTCCACCGTCGCGTCCGGTCCGAACCGGTGTGAGTGGAAGTCGTTGTCCGGGAGGCTGAGGAGAAGGAAGTCGAAGGCGCCCTCCCGGACCAGTTCCTCCGCGACACAGGCCGAGTACTCGTCGCGGGTGCCGGGGCGGGTGAAGCTGGGGCCGCACCCCGTCGGGCGGCTCGAGTAGAGGTCGCCGTAGAAGAACTCGTCGGGCGCCCAGACGGCGTGGCGGAAGTTCACGGCGCCGGCGGCCCTCTTGGCGAGGCCCTCGAGGCCGAGCTCGTGGCGGCGGCGCCCCCGGTAGATCAGGAACGGCGTGATCGCGGTGCGCACGCCCGCGTCGCCCAGGCGCTCGAAGAGGGTCTCGACCTCCCAGCTCAGGTGGTCGAGGTTCATGTTGTAGACGAGGTCGTACATCGCCCGAAACAGCCCGAAGGTGCGCGTGGCCTCGAAGGAGGAGCCGTACTCGATGTAGCGGCGCTCGAGCCGGTGATACCAGTTCATCCCGATCACCCCGTGGGCGGCGGGCCCGGCGCCGGTCATCATCTCCGAGCAGCAGACCGGGGTCACCGAGGGGAAGCTCGAGACCATGTCGTCGATCAGCTCCCCGCGCTCGGCGAGTGCCGCGAAGGTCGGCGCGTCACCCGACTCCATCGCCCGGTGCAGCATGCCGGGGTGCATGGCATCGACTACGACCAGGACTAGCTTCTCGGCCACCGCGACCGCTCAGCGGAGGACCCGCAGGCCCTCGTGCTTCTGCTCGGCACGACGGCGACGAGCGAGCCACAGCCAGCCCAGCGCCACGAGCGCTGCGAGGGAGACCGGCGGAACGAAGAGGCTGAGCAGCGCCAAGATCAGTGCGGCGAGGACCACGATCACGGGTACCCCGCCGGCCGCCGGCTTGCCGGTCTCGCCGCGGGAGTCGCTGGCGGAGACCCGGCGCGAGGCGCCGGCGACGACGTCCCTGGCCACGATCCCGGCGAGTCCCGCCGCGATCGCCCCGATCGGCAGCGCCGGCCAGACGGCCTCGCCCTCCCCGTCGAGCGCGAGCCCGCAGGCGACGACGCCCAGCGGCGCGGCGCCGGCGACGACTCCCCAGGCCGGCATCACCTGCGGGACGACGGCCCCCACGAGGAGCCCCGCGGCGAGGGCCAGACCGAGCCCCTGGCAGATCGCGAGAAAGTCCATGACGGTGCCGGAGGCTACACCGCACGCGGTGGCGGCCGGGGGCGCGGCCACGGCGCTTGCGACCCTGTCCGGCGGCATCGGCCAAACTGTCCCGATGCCCGAACCGGACGAACGGCGCGAGGCCGACGGGGGCGCGCAGGGACCGCGCCGCCGGCGATCGCACACGCGCTCGCGCGACCTCGAGCGCTACGCGGGCCTGTTCGCGAAGCGGACCCAGGTCATGCGGTCCTCGGCGATGCGCGATCTGATGGCGATCACCGCGCGCCCGGAGGTGATCTCGCTCGCAGGCGGGCTCCCCGACACGTCCACCTTCCCGCCCGAGTCCTTCGCCGCCCAGATGACCCGGATCGCTCACGAGTCCTCCGCGGAGGCCCTCCAGTACGGGCCCACGGAGGGCTTCGAGGAGACAAGGGAGTGCATCGTCGAGGTGATGGCGGCCGAGGGCATGCACCCCGACCGCGACGACCTGATCGTGACCACGGGAGGACAGCAGGCGATCGACCTCGTCGCCAAGACCCTGGTGGATCCCGGCGACCCCGTGATCTGCGAGGCGCCCACATACCCCGGGGCGGTTCCCACGTTCTGCGCCTACGAGGCCGACGTGATCCAGGTGACCACCGACGATGACGGGATGCGGATCGACGAGCTCGAGGAGGTGCTCGCGCGGCTCGAGCGCGAGGGACGCCGGCCGAAGTTCATCTACTCCGTGCCGAGCTTCCAGAACCCGGCGGGCGTGACGCTCTCCGCCGCGCGGCGGCGCCGTCTGGTCGAGCTCGCTCGCGAGCACGAGGTTCTGGTCTGCGAGGACAACCCCTACGGCCTGCTCCGCTTCGAGGGCGAGCCGCAGAAGCCGCTGTACGCGCTCGACGGCGGCGACTACGTCCTCTACCTGGGCACCTTCTCGAAGATCCTCTCCCCCGGGATCCGGGTCGGC
>DASSYK010000080.1:0-5369 GCA_035703345.1 Solirubrobacterales bacterium | reverse complement strand
CTACGCCTCCGAGAAGGCACTGCGCCTCGCCGAGCGGCTCGGCGAGTCCGGCGCCGCGAGCCGGGCGCACGGGATCTTCGGCCGCGTCTTCGGCCGCATCGGTGACGCGGAGAAGGCCCGCGAGAACCTCGAGCGCTCAGTCGCCCTCGCACGCGAGTCCGACCAGGCGGAGGCCGTCCGCGCGCTGCTCACCCTCGGCTACCACCTCGACGCCTCCGAGGCCGACTACGACGGGGCCCGCACCGCCTACCGCGACGCCCTCGCCCTCGCCCAGGAGGTGGGCGACCTGCCCGCCCAGGTCGAGCTTCACGCCGCCCTCGGCCAGCTCGCCGTCGAGGCGGGCGACTGGGATGAGGTCGAGCGCGCCGCCGACGCCAGCTCCGGGCTCGCCGAGCGCGAGGGCCTCCACGGCAAGCTCTGCTTCCCCCACATGCTGCGCGGGGTCCTCGCCTGGCGGCAGGGCGACTGGGAACAGGCCGCCGCCGCGTTCGAGCGCGCCCACGAGCTGGGCGAGGAGGTCGGGCGGTCCGAGGTCGCCTTCAGCGCGCTCTACTGGCTCGCCCTGACCAAGCGGGAGACGGACGACCTCGGCGGAGCCGAAACGGAGCTCTCTCGCGCTCTCGACATCTGCGAGCGGGCGGGGCTGATTGCGCAGTCGGTGGAGGCGATCTCGGGCCGCGCGGTCGTGCTCGCCCTCGCCGGCCGCACGGAACAGGCGCGCACCGCCGCCGAGGAGGCCGAGAGGCTGGCCGAGCGGATCCACTACCCGGTCGGCGACGCCGCCACCGCGGAGGCATCCGGGGCCTGCGCGGCGGACCCGGCCCGCGCCGACGAGCTCCTGCGCGCCGCGCGGGAGCGCTGGGCCGCGCTCGGGCGGCCGCTCGACGCGACCCGCTGCACCCTCATCCACGGGCGGGTGCTGGCCGAGAGGGACCCGGACGCCTCCGCCGCCCTCGTCGGCGAGGCCGCGGCCGAGTACGAGCGGCTCGGCGTGCCCGGGCTCGCCGGCCGCGCCCGCGAGCTGGTCGCCTGACCGTGGCGTCCTGGCGCCAGCAGGCCCTGATCGAGGCACCCGTCGAGCACGTCTGGGCGCTGCTCGAGGACCCCGCCCGGTTCCCCCAGTGGAACGACAGCGTCACGGTCACGGGGGCTCCCACCCGGATCGAGAAGGGCTCCGAGCTCGAGGTCCACGGCCGCGGGCCGCTGAGGCTGAAGGCGAACACGACGTTCAAGGTCGAGGAGCTCGAGGAGATGCGCGAGATCAAGCTCCGCTGCCAGACCTCCGGCTTCTACTCGCGCTGGCTGCTGACGGAGGCCCAGGGCGACACCTTCGCGGAGGTGGAGATCGGAGTGGAGCCCGTCGCCGGCATCGAGGGCAGGGCGCTGAAGGCGATCCACACCAAGGGCTACCTGCGCCGCGCCGCCGAGGCGAGCCTCGACGGGATCCGGCGGACCCTCGCCGGCGCGGTCCCTTCCGCGGGGCGGGAATAGAATCGCGGCGTGCCCGAGAGCGCCCCGAAGACCTGGATCCTGACCGGCTCGCTGGAGAACTTCCGCATCAACGTCGAGCGGGGCTTCGACGTGATCGGGTTCAAGGAGCGCCGTCGCAACCAGGCAGAGCAGTTCGCGCGCGGCGACGAGGTCGTCTTCTACGTCACCGGGGTGCAGGCGTTCGGCGGCATCGCCCGCGTGCGCTCCGGGATGTTCGAGGACCGCACGCCGATCTGGCCGCAGGGAAAGAAGAAGAAGCCCGAGCCCTACCCCTGGCGCGTCGAGGCGGAGCCGGTGCTGGTGCTGGACGAGGAGGACTTCGTCCCGGCCGAGGAGGTCGTCCCCGAGCTCGAGCACGCCGCCAAGTGGCCCGCGGAGCACTGGCACCTCGCCTTCCAGGGCCAGCTCCGCACCGTCGGCGAGCACGACGCGGCGCTGCTGCGCGAACGGATGGCCGGCGCCGCCGCCCCCGCCTCCGCGTGAGCGACGGGCCCTCCGACCTTCTCCATCAGCGCCACTTCAGCGCCGGCGAGGCGAACGCGCTGCTGCCGAGGCTGGCCGAGCTGCTCGAGCAGCTTCGCAGCGCCCGCGACCGGCTCACCGACAGCGAGACGCACGAGCTGCTCGCCGAGTCGAGCCCGACCAACGGGGGAGGCGAGCCCGGGCGCAAGGTCGGACAGGCCTTCCTGGAGGTGCGCCGCCTGCTCGCCGCGGTCGAGGACTCCGGGATCGTGCTGCGCGACATCGAGCGCGGCCTCGTCGACTTCCCCGCGATCATCGACGGGCGCGAGGTGTACCTCTGCTGGGAGCTCGGCGAGGACGAGGTCGCCTTCTGGCACGAGCTCTCTTCGGGCTACGGTGGCCGCAAGCCGCTTGACTGAGCTCCCGCGCCGGCTCGGCCACGAGCTCGTGCGCGACCTGCGGGGCCTGCGCGGCAACGAGCGCCTGGCGGTGGCCGGGGTCGGGCTGATCCTCCTGAGCCTGCCGCTGCCCTGGTACGACGGCGAGGTGGGGGCCCTCGTGCAGACCGGGCTCGCCGACTTCAACTGGGCCCAGGCGGCGATCCTGCTCACCTGCGCGGCGACCGTCTTCCTCGCGCTCCAGGTCGGCGGCGGCTACGTGCCCCCGCGCCCGCTGCGTGAGTGGGCGCTCTTCGTCGCGGCGGGCACCTGGAACACCCTGATCGTCATCTACCTGATGCTGGACCGGCCCGAGCTGGAGATCGACCTCCCGATCGCGCGGATCGAGCGGGACTACGGCCTGGGCTACGGGATCTTCGTCGCCCTCGCGGGCTCTCTCCTCATCGTGGCGGCGGGGGTTCGCGCCCGTTCCGGCGCATCCCGTCCTCGATCGCCTCGTTGACGGTCTCGATCACCTTGACGCGCGCGTAGCGCTTCGACTCCGCCCCGATCACGTGCCACGGCGCGTGCGGCTCCGAGTGCGTGCGGGCGAGCATGTCCTCCACCGCCTGCTCGTACTCGGGGCGCTTCTCGCGATTTCGCCAGTCCTCGGAGCTGAGCTTCCACTGCCGCAGCGGGTCCTCCTCGCGGCTCCTGAACCGCTTGAGCTGCTCCTCGTCGGAGACGTGCATCCAGAGCTTGACGAGGATCATGCCCTCGGCCGCAAGGGTCCGCTCGAAGTTGTTGATCTCGTCGTAGGCCCGCAGCCAGGCCTCGCGGGTGGCCAGCTCCTCGATGCGCTCGACCAGCACGCGGCCGTACCAGGAGCGGTCGAACACGCTCATCCCGCCCCATCCGGGCAGCGCCGCCCAGAAGCGCCAGAGGAAGTGGTGGCGGGCCTCGTCGTGGGTGGGAGCCGCGTACGAGCCCACCCGCACGTGGCGCGGGTCCAGCTTCGCCACCAGCCGCCGGATCGCCCCGCCTTTGCCCGACGCGTCCCAGCCCTCGAACACGACGCAGAGCGGCGGCCCGATCCGCTTCTCCCCGATCTGCCCTCCCAGGGTCAGCCGCAGCTGGCTCAGCCGCTCCCACGCCTGCTTGAGCCCCTCCTCCTCCTCGGCGCGGCTCAGCTTCTTCGAGAGGTCGACCTCGTCGAGCCGCCCCATCAGCGGGTCCCCGGGGCGAGGATGTCCGGATCCGACGCCGGCTCGTCCTCGGTCGCCACCAGCGCCAGCGGCAACAGCACCGTCGCCGCGAAGATCATCAGGATCCCGATGCCCACCACCAGCTTCGATTTGTACAGGTGTCCGAGGATGCCGAACGCGAACCCGATGATCATCAGCGTCAGGTACGGCGTGATCGTCTGCGGGAGGAGGTCTGCGGCGAGCACGGCGGGATTATCCACGCAACTATCATCAGCTGCCCATGCCTGAGTCGCCGCAGAGCGTCGCCGACGTCAAGCAGGGCCTCGGGGAGGCCGGCTATCTGGCGGACGAGTCCGCTGCGCTGGTTTCGTTCCTCGCGCAGAGGCTGGGCAAGCCGGTGCTGGTCGAGGGCCCGGCGGGGGTCGGCAAGACAGAGCTGGCGAAGGCCCTGGCGCGCACGACCGGGCGCGAGCTGATCCGCCTTCAGTGCTACGAGGGCCTCGACGAGTCCAAGGCGCTTTACGAGTGGAACTACCGCAAGCAGCTGCTGCGGATCCAGGCCGAGTCCGAGGGATCGTGGAGCGAGGCGAGCGGAGACATCTTCAGCGAGGAGTTCATGCTCACGCGGCCGCTGCTGGCTGCGATCGCCTCCGAGGATCCCGTCGTCCTGCTGATCGACGAGATCGACAAGACGGATCAGGAGTTCGAGGCGATGCTCCTGGAGGTCCTCTCGGACTTCCAGATCACGATCCCGGAGCTGGGGCGCATCGAGGCCACGACGATGCCGATCGTGGTGCTGACCTCGAACAACTCGCGCGAGCTGACCGAGGCGCTGAAGCGCCGCTGCCTCTACCTCTGGCTCGACTACCCCTCGATCGACCGCGAGCTGGAGATCGTGCGGCTGCACACCCCTGAGCTGGACGAGGCCCTCGCGCGCCGGCTCGTCGAGATCGTGCATATGGTGCGCGCCCTCGACCTCAAGAAGCCGCCGTCGATCGCGGAGTCGATCGACTGGGCGCGCACCCTGCTGCTGATCGGCGCCACCGACATCGACCGCAAGACCTTCGAGGACTCGATCTCGATCATCGTCAAGCACCGCTCCGACATCGACCTCGTCGCGGAGCGGGTCGCGGTCAAGCTGGGGGATCCCACCGCACCGCAACCCGGGAGCTGAGGTATGAGCGGGGAGGCGTCGGAGCGCGGAGTCGCCGCGAGCCTGCTGGCGTTCTGCGAGGACCTGCGCTCCGAGGGCGTCGCGGTCGGCACCTCGGAGATCCTCGACGCGTTCGAGGCGCTGGACGCCGTGCCCTGGACCGACCAGCGGGACTTCCGCGAGGCGCTCGCCTCGACGATCGCCAAGTCCCAGGAGGATCGCCGCATCTTCGAGCTGCTCTTCGACCGCCACTTCTTCCGCGCCGCCGAGACCGAGGCGCTCGAGCGCGGAATCGCCGAGGAGCGCTACGAGGGCTCCGACCGCCTCGACCTCGACGACCTCCGCGACGCGATCCGCCAGGCGATCGTCGAGGGCAACGACGGCGAGATGGCCGACCTCGCCCGGCTCGCGATCACCGCCTTCGGCCGCCGCGGCGAGCGCTCCGGCGTGATCGGCGTGGACGTGCAGCGGATCCGCCGCACGCTCGACCTGCGGGGGCGGGATGGCGACCAGCCCGGCGAGGGGCTCGACCGCGACGCCGTGCGGCGCTTCGAGCAGCACCTGCGCCGCGAGCTCGAGCGGGGCCTGATCCACCGCACCGAGAGCCTGCCGCCCTCCAAGCCGCTGGCCGAGTTCGACCGCGCACTCCCGGGCGGGCCGCTCCAGGACCTGGCCCAGGTC
>DASSYK010000093.1:0-5854 GCA_035703345.1 Solirubrobacterales bacterium | reverse complement strand
GGCCTTCGCGGTCCTGCTCGTGATCGTCGTGATCACGACGCCGGCGCTGGAGAACCTCGTCGACCTGTTCTGGCTCAAGGTCAAGGTGATCCTTGGGCTATAGCGCCCGCTACCACGCGGCCTCGCTTGCGGCCGTGTTCCTCGCCCTCGCCGTCGGAATCCTGATCGGCGCCGGGCTGGGCGACAACGTCCTCTCCGACACCGAAGAGAACCTGCGAGAGAGCCTCCAGAACGACATCGAGGAGGCTCGCGGGGACGCCGACGAGATGGCGGAGCAGCTCGACCGCGAGCGCGCCTTCGCATCGCGGGCCTACCCGGCGCTGGTCTCGGAGACGCTGCGAAACCGCGCGATCGGGGTCGTGGCGCTGGGAGAGCTGCCGCCCGAGGTCGCCGCGAACGTCGAGGACGCCCTCGACCCCACGGGCGCCGAGCTGGCGGAGGTGGTGGTCGTCCGCCAGCCGCCCGACGCGGCAGCGCTCGCCGACGAGCTCGGCCAGCCGTTCGCGCAGGCCGACGAGGACAACGGCCAGCTCGAGGAGCTCGGCGCGCGCATCGGCGGCCAGCTCGTGCGGGGCCGGGGCAAGCAGCTCGACGCGGTTCGGGACGTGGTCTTCGCGCGCGCGAGCGGCGAGGGCGGGCCGCTCGACGGCGTCGTGATCGTGCGGGGCAGCAAGGAGCCCGACGACGACGAGGGCAGGACCAAGGCCTTCAACGCGGGGCTGATCGAGGGCCTCGCGGACACCGAGGTCGCGACGGTCGCGGTCGAGCGCAGCGACGTGGCCGAGTCAGCCATCCCCTTCTTCGCGCCGTTCGACGTGGCGACGGTCGACAGCGTCGACCTCACCTCCGGCCGGGCCGCGCTGGTGTTCACGCTGCTGGGCGCCGAGGGCAGCTTCGGCATCAAGGGAACCGCGAACGCGCTGCTGCCGGAGCTGCTCGAGCGGCCCCGGCGCGGCGAGCCCTCACCCTGAGCCCGGTGGAGAGGCCACGATGGACTGGGTAGCGCTCCCCGTCTCGTTCGCCGTCGCGCTGGTGGTCGTTCCGGCCGGCGTCACGACGCTGCGCGACGCCGGGCTCGTGCGCGACAACTACGACGGGCGGCGGCTCGCCTTCCCGCTCGGCGCGGTGCTGGTCGCCGCCTCCCTGGTCGCGCTGGCGCCCCTCGCGCCGCTCGACGACCGGGCCGAGCTCGACCTGCTCGACCCGGATTTGCGCCGCTGGTTCGCGTACGTGGTGGGGGTCGCGTTCCTCGGCCTCTTCGACGACGCGCTCGGGCGTGGAGAGGCGGGCGACACCGCGCGCGGCTGGCGCGGCCACGCGCGCACCGTGCTCTCCGGCCGGCTCTCGACGGGCGCGATCAAGGCCGTCGGCGCCCTGGCGCTCGCGGCCTACGCGACCTCGGGCCTCGGGCGGGAGTCGCTCGACTACCTGGTCGACCTCGCGCTGCTGCTGCTCGCGACCAACTTCGCCAACCTGCTCGACCTGCGGCCCGGACGCGTCGAGAAGGCGCTGTTCCTGGTGGGCGCCGGCCTCTGCCTCGGCTACTGGACGCTCGAGCCGGTCGAGCTCATGGGGCTCTTCGTCGGGCCGGTCGCGGTCGGCGCCTGGTTCACGCTGCGCGAGCGTGCGATGCTCGGGGACACGGGGTCGAACGTCGCCGGGGCCCTGATGGGGGTCTGGCTGGTGACGACGCTGTCCGACCCCGGAAGGCTGGTCGCGCTGGCCGTGCTGGCGATCTTGACGGTGTATGGGGAGTTTCGGTCGATCTCCGCGGCGATCGAGCGGGTTCCGCTGATCAAGCAACTAGACTCGTTCGGCAGAGTCAATTGAGCGACCCAAGCCCATCCGACACCCGCTTCCTTTTCGTCACCGGCGGAGTGGTTTCGGCTCTCGGAAAGGGAATCGCCTCCGCCTCCATCGGTCGTCTCCTCGTCTCCCGCGGCTTCCGGGTCCAGCTCCAGAAGTTCGATCCCTACATCAACGTCGACCCGGGGACGATGAGCCCGTTCCAGCACGGCGAGGTCTTCGTCACCGAGGACGGCGCCGAGACGGACCTCGACCTCGGCCACTACGAGCGCTTCACCGACGAGAACACCTCGCGCGCCTCGAACGTGACGGCGGGCGCCGTCTACAACTCCGTGATCCGGCGCGAGCGCCGCGGGGACTACCTCGGCGCCACGGTCCAGGTGATCCCGCACATCACCGACGAGATCAAGAACCGGATCCTGATCGTCGCCGAGTCCCAGTCCGTCGACTTCGTCATCACCGAGATCGGCGGCACCGTCGGCGACATCGAGTCGCTGCCGTTCCTCGAGGCGATCCGCCAGCTCTACACGGACGTCGGGCCCGAGCGCTGCATGTTCATCCACCTGACGCTGGTGCCCTACATCGGGCACGCCGGCGAGCTGAAGACGAAGCCGACCCAGCACTCGGTCAACGAGCTGCGCCGCATCGGCATCCAGCCCCACGCCCTCATCTGCCGCTCCGAGCAGGGGCTCGACCGCGACATCCGCCGCAAGATCGCGCTGTTCGCCTCGCTGCCCGTGGACGCCGTGATCTCGGCGCGCGACGTCGACAACACCTACAAGGTGCCGCTCGTCTTCCGCGCCGAGGGCATGGACGACCTGATCCTCGACCACTTCCGGATTGAGGACGCGCCCCCGCCCGAGCTGGGCGAGTGGGAGGAGCTGATCCGCCGCGCGGACGCATCGCGCGAGCGCAAGGTCAAGATCGCGCTGGTCGGCAAGTACGTCCAGCTCGAGGACGCCTACAAGTCGGTGATCGAGGCGCTGATCCACGGCGGCTGGGCCCACGGCGTCGACGCCGAGACCGAGCTGGTCTCCTCCGAGGACGTGGACAGCGGCGCGCTCGAGGACGCCGACGGGATCCTGATCCCAGGCGGCTTCGGCGAGCGCGGCATCGAGGGCAAGATCGAGGCGGCGCGGATCGCCCGCGAGAAGGGCATCCCATACCTCGGCATCTGTCTCGGGATGCAGATCGCCGTCGTCGAGTTCGCCCGCCACGTCTCCGGCATGGACGGGGCCAACTCCGCGGAGTTCGACCCCGAGACTCCGTACCCGGTCGTGGACCTGCTGCCCGAGCAGAAGGAGGTCTCCGACCTCGGCGGGACGATGCGCCTCGGCGCCGACCCCGTGAAGCTGCACGACGGCACGCGCGCCCGCGAGATCTACGGCGAGGCCGTCATCTACAAGCGCCACCGCCACCGCTACGAGGTCAACAACCAGCTGCGGCGCCGGCTCGAGGACGCGGGCCTGGTCGCCGGCGGCACCTCGCCGGACGAGCGCCTCGTCGAGATCGTCGAGCTGCCCGACCACCCCTTCTTCGTGGCCTCCCAGTTCCACCCCGAGTTCAACTCCCGCCCGACCAACCCGGAGCCGCTCTTCCGCGACTTCGTCGGCGCGGCGGCCGAGCGCGCGTCCGAGCGCCGCGGCGAGGCCGAGGTCGAGGCCGAGCTCTCGGGCGAAGGCGCCGACGTCGGCGCCCGCCGCCGCTAGCCGCCACCGGAACGCGCCGCGCGCATAGCCTGTCGGCGATGTCCGACGCCCACCGCCGCATGCTGGACCGCTTCGTCCGCCTCTGCGAGATCGCGAGCCCGACGGGCTCCGAGCGGGCCGTCGCGGACGCCGTCCTCGCCGAGTTGCGCGAGCTCGGCGTGGAGGTCGAGGAGGACGGCGCCTCCGGACCCGCGCGCGCCGAGGCGGGCAACGTGATCGCGCGCGTCCCGGGCCGCTCGGACGACTGGGTCGCCTTCTTCGCCCATCTCGACACCGTGCCCCACGAGGGCCAGGTCGAGGTGGTGGAGGAGGGAGGGGTCTTCCGCAGCGCGGGCGACACGATCCTCGGCGCCGACAACAAGGCGGCGGTCACCGTGCTGATGGAGATGGCGGCGCGGCACGCGAGCGATCCCGCCGCGCTCGGGCTGGAGCTGGTCTTCACCGTGGCCGAGGAGGACGGCCTGCGCGGGGCCAAGGAGCTCGACATCGGCGCGCTGCGCTCCCCCTTCGGGTACGCGATCGACCACGCCACGCCGATCGGCGAGGTGATCGTCGCCGCGCCGACCTACAAGCGCCTGATCGCGACGTTCAGCGGCCGGGAGGCGCACGCCGGGATCAACCCCGAGGACGGGCACAGCGCGATCGCAGCCGCGGCCGGGGCCGTCGCGCAGATGAAGCTCGGGCGCCTCGACGAGGAGACCACCGCGAACGTCGGGATCATCGAGGGAGGGACGGCGTCCAACGTCGTCCCCGGCGAGTGCCGGATCCTCGGCGAGGCGCGCAGCGTGGACGGCGGGCGCGCGGCGCAGGCGATCGGCGAGATGGTCGACGCCTGCGCCTGGTCCGCGGGCGAGCAGGACTGCGACGTCGACATCGAGGTGGTCGAGATGTTCCGCGGCTACCGCCAGGACCCCGAGTCCCCCGCGGTGGCCGTGGCGAGCGGCGCGCTCCGCCGCCGGGCGCACGAGCCCGCCCTGGTCGCGACCGGCGGCGGCAGCGACGCGAACGCGCTGGTCGCGTCCGGCTTCGACTGCGTGCTGCTCGCGAACGGGACCGAGGCGAACCACACTCCCCACGAGTCCGTCAGCGCCGAGGCGATGGTCGAGATGCTCGCGATCTGCGAGGGGATCGTGGAGTCCGCCGCGACCGGGCCCGGGGCGCCCGCCGCGGAGTGAGCCCGTGCTGAAGCTGCGGCGCGGCGTGGTCACCTCGGCCGACCCGCTCACCGTGCGGGTCGGCGAGGAGGAGCGCCGGGCGTGGGCGGACGCCTCGCTCCTCGGCGAGATCCGCGAGGGCGACGAGGTGGTCGTCAACGTCGAGGCGCTGGACCTGGGGCTCGGCTCGGGCGGCTTCGACGTCGTGCACGTCAACCTCACGCGCGGGCTCGAGGCGCCCGGGGCGGAAGGCGCGCACGTGATGAAGCTCAACTACAGCTCGCTGCAGCACCCGGTCGAGCCCGTCGAGCCCGCGGCCGAGGCCGGGGGGTCGCCCCGGCCTCGGCGGGCGATCCCCGCCCTGGTGGTCTTTCTCCACGGCCAGCTCGCACCCGCGGTTTGGGCCGTGGCGCAGGCGGCGCCCAGGCTGCGCGTCGGCTACGTGCAGACGCCGGGGGGCGCGCTGCCCGGGTCGCTCTCGCGCGACGTCGCCGAGTTGCGCGAACGCGGGCTGCTCTGCGGGCACATCAGCGCCGGCGCCAGCTACGGCGGCGAGTCCGAGGCGATCAGCGTCCCCGGCGCCCTGCACGCGGCCGCCGACGCCCTCGGCTGGGACGCCGTGATCGCGGGCCCGGGGCCCGGGATCCTCGGCTCCGCCTCGGCGCTCGGACACGGAGGGATGGCGGCTCTCGACAACGCGCATGCGGCGCTCGCGCTGGGGATGGAGACGCTGGTCGCCCCGCGGCTGTCCGCCGGCGATCCGCGCCCGCGCCACCGCGGCCTCAGCCACCACGTGGAGACCGTGCTCCGGCTGCTGCTCGCACCGGTGCGGGTCCCGGTCCCGGAGGTCGACGAGAGCGAATGGCCGGTGGGCGAGGAGGCGGGAGGCGGCAGTTCGCTCGACGCGCTGCGCGAGGCCTGCGGGGATCGCCATGACCTCTGGGTGCGGCCGGTCGCGCTCGAGGGCTATGCCGCCAGCGGCCTGCCGGCCCGCACGATGGGCCGCGAGCTGGCCGCGGACCGGCTGTTCTTCGCGGCCGCGCTGGCGGGCGGGGATGCATTGGCCGCGCTCGCACGCGATGATTCCGGCGAGCGAACGGGGAGATGACTCGTCGACATGGCTGAAGAGCGCGAAGAGCTGGAGAGGATCGGCGGCAAGATGGTCCACAAGGGCCCGGCGGTTTC
>DASSYK010000002.1:0-12740 GCA_035703345.1 Solirubrobacterales bacterium | reverse complement strand
TGCTCGACCGGCCGGACACCGTGGAGGACGAGGTAGACGAGACGACGTTCCCCGACGAGCGGCTGGAGCTCATCTTCACGTGCTGCCACCCGGCGCTCGCCCTCGACGCGCAGGTCGCGCTCACGCTGCGGACGCTCGGCGGGCTGACCACGGAGGAGATCGCCCGCGCGTTCCTCGTCGAGGAGCCGGCGATGGCGAAGCGGCTGGTGCGCGCGAAGCACAAGATCAGGGCGGCCGGGATCCCGTTCCGCGTGCCGCCCGCCCACCTGCTCCCGGATCGCCTCGCGGCCGTGCTCGCCGTCGTCTACCTCATCTTCAACGAGGGTTACGGCGGGCGCGGCGACCTCGCGGCCGAGGCGATCCGGCTGGGGGAGGCCCTGGCCGAGCTGATGCCCGACGAGCCCGAGGTCCACGGCCTGCTCGCGCTGATGCTGATCAGCGACGCCAGGCGCAACGCTCGCTTCGACGACGGCGGAGTCGTGCTGCTCCGTGACCAGGATCGCTCCCTGTGGGATCGCGGCGAGATCGAGCGCGGGCGCGCCCGCCTCGACCGGGCGCTCGCCCTCGGCGGCCGCGGGCCCTACGTGCTCCAGGCGGCGGTCGCCGCGCTGCACGTCGACGACTCCCCGGACTGGCCCCGGATCGCCGCCCTGTACGGAGAGCTGGCGCGCCTCACCGGCTCGCCCGTCGTCGAGCTGAACCGCGCCGCCGCGATCGCCGAGGCCGGGGACGCCGAGGCCGCCCTCGCCCTGGCCGACCGCATCGAGCTGGATCGCTACCACCACCTCCACTCGACGCGCGCGGAGCTCCTGCGCCGGCTCGAGCGCCCGGCGGAGGCGCGCGCCGCCTACGAGCGCGCACTGGAGCTGGTCGGATCCGGCGCCGAGCGGCGCTTCCTGGAGCGGCGGCTGGCGGAGCTCTCAGGCTGACCGCGCCCGCGCCGGTTGACGTGGCCGCGGCCGCGGGTGGATGATCCCGGCAAGGTGAGCGGCAGCGGCGAATCGCAGCGGACCTACCCCGGCCATCGCGAGACGGACATCGCCCTGCGCGACGGCTCGACGGTCCATGTTCGCCCCGTGCGCCCCGCCGACGAGGACGCGCTGTTCGAGTTCCTGAGCGGGCTCAGCTCGGAGTCGCGGGTCTTCCGCTTCTTCTCGGGCGGCGCGGACCTGCGCGCCGCCGCGCGCCTGATGGCCGACGTCGACTACGGCGGGCGCTACGGGCTGGTCGCGACGCGCGACGAGGGCCGCCTCGTCGGACAGGGCGCGTACCTGGAGTCCACGCCCGGCAGGGCCGAGGTCGCGTTCACCATCGCCGACGAGATGCAGGGGAGGGGCCTCGGGACGATTCTCCTCGCCCACCTGGCCGAGGTTGCCGAGGAGCACGACATCGACGTGTTCGAGGCCGAGGTGATGGCCGAGAACCACAAGATGATCGAGGTGTTCCGCGAGAGCGGCCTGCCGGTCGAGATGCGCGCGGACTACGGGGCGATCCGGGTCGAGCTGCCTACTTCGCTCTCGGCGATGGCCGTCCAGAGCTTCGAGGAGCGCGACCGCCTCGCCGCCCTCGCCTCGGTCCGCCGCTTCCTGGAACCGCGCTCGGTGGCGGTCGTAGGCGCCTCGCGCAGGCGCGGCACCGTCGGGGGCGAGCTCTTCCACAACATGCTCGACGCCGGCTTCGACGGCGTGGTCTACCCGGTCAATCCCGGTGCCGAGGTGGTCCAGTCCGTGCGTGCCTACCCGAGCGTCGCCTCGCTCCCGGACGCGGTGGACGTCGCGGTCATCGCCGTCCCCGCGGCCGACGTCGTCGACGCGGCCAAGGAGTGCGCCGCGTCTGGGGTGCCCGCCCTCGTCGTCATCTCCTCGGGCTTCGCCGAGGTCGGGCCCGAGGGCGCCGAGCTGCAGAAGCGCCTGCTCGCCGTCTGCCGCGGCGCGGGGATGCGCCTGATCGGGCCCAACTGCCTCGGCATCCTCAACACGGGCGGCGAGGCGCGGCTGAACGCGACCTTCGCCCCGCGGATGCCGCCGGCAGGCAACGTCGGCTTCGCGACCCAGAGCGGCGCGCTGGGCCTGGCCCTGATCGACCTCGCGACCGAGCGCGCCCTCGGCGTCTCCTCCTTCGCCTCCATCGGGAACCGGGCGGACGTCACCGCGAACGATCTCCTCGAGTACTGGGAGAGCGACGATCGCACCGAGGTCGCGCTGCTCTACATCGAGTCGTTCAGCGATCCGCGCCGCTTCTCCCGGCTGGCGCGCCGCATGGGCCGCCGTCTGCCGATCGTCGCGGTCAAGTCCGGCCGCTCCACGGCCGGCCAGCGCGGCACGGCCTCGCACACCGGGGCGCTGCTCTCCGCCTCGGACGTCACGGTCGACGCGCTCTTCGAGCAATCGGGCGTCATCCGCACCGACAGCCTCGCCGAGCTGCTGGATGTCGCCTCCCTGCTCGCGAACCAGCCGCTCCCCACGGGACCGAGGGTCGGCATCGTCACCAACGCAGGGGGCCCGGGGATCATGTGCGCGGACGCGTGCGAGGCGGCGGGTCTCGAGGTGCCACCCCTGCCCGAGGCGGTCCAGGAGTCCCTGCGATCGGCCCTCGCGCCCGAGGCCTCGCTGGCCAACCCGGTCGACCTGATCGCGACGGCGACCGCCGAGCACTATCGCCGCGCGATCGCCGAGCTCGCCGCTTGCGAGGAGATCGACGCGCTGGTGGTCATCTTCATCCGGCCGCTGCTGACGCGGGCCGAGGACGTCGCGGAGTCGATCCGCGCCGCGATCGCCGAGCTGCCGCGCGAGATCCCCGTGCAGACGGTCTTCATGTCCGCCGAGGATCACCGCGCGATGGCGCACCGGACCGGCACCCCGACCCACCTCTACCCCGAGGACGCCGCCCGGGCGCTCGGGCGGGTGATGCGGCACGTCCGCTGGCGGGCGAAGCCGGCGGAGGATCCGGCCCGCTTCCCCGAGTCGCGCGACGGCGAGGCCGCCGGGGTGATCGCCGCGGCGCTGGCGGACGGGCGCGGCTGGCTGCGGATGGACGAGATCGCGACGCTGCTCGACTGCCACGGCATCGCCGTCCCGGCCTGGCGCAGGGTTCCCGACGCCGACGGCGCCGCGGCCGCGGCGGCCGAGCTCGGCGGCTCGGTCGCGCTCAAGGCCGAGGGCCCCGAGATCATCCACAAGAGCGAGCTCGGCGCCGTGCGGCTCGGCCTCGCGGACGCCGGCCAGGTCGCGCGCGCCGCCGGCGAGATGGACGAGCGGCTCGCCGACGCGGGGGCAGGCCGCGAGAGCTTCCTGGTGCAGCGCATGGTCGAGGACGGCGTCGAGCTGATCGTGGGCGTGGTCGGCGACGACGTGTTCGGGCCGGTGCTGGCCTGCGGCGCCGGCGGGACCACGGCCGAGCTGCTCAAGGACGTGGCCGTCCGGGTCTGCCCGCTGACCCGTACCGACGCGAGGGAGATGGTGCACCGGCTCGCGGTCTTCCCGCTGCTCGAGGGCTACCGCGGGGCGGAGGGTGCGGACCTCGGGGCCCTCGAGGAGCTGATCCTGCGCGTGAGCGCGATGGTCGAGTGCCACGACGAGATCGCGGAGCTGGACCTCAATCCCGTGCTCGCCAGGCCGGACGGGACCGTCGCGGTCGACGCCCGCATCCGCGTGGAGGCGGGCCCGCCGCCGCGCCCGTGGCCCAGCACCTGGAAACTGGGGGATTCACTCCCGGCATAGGCTCAACGGACCCCGGAAAGGAGCCCGCATGCCCACCGAGAACGCCCCGATCCTGATCGCCTACGACGGGTCCGATCACGCGAAACGCGCGATCGAGCTCTGCGGACGCGAGCTCCGGACGGACCGGCGCGCGGTCGTGCTGACCGTCTGGCAGCCGCTCGAGTCGGTCCCGTTCTTCGGGGCGGCCGTCACCCCGGTGGCGACCGAGTTCTTCGAGAACGTCAGCTCCCACGCGCGGAAGGTGGCCGAGGAGGGGGCGGGCCTGGCGCGCGAGGCCGGCTTCGAGGCGGAGGCCGTCGTCGTCGAGGGCGCGCCAGTCTGGGAGTGCATAATCGCCAGCGCCGACGCCCATGACGCGGGGATGATCGTGCTCGGCTCCCACGGGCGCACCGGGATCGACTACCTGATGATGGGCAGCGTCGCGACCGCGGTCGCCCACCGCGCCAAGCGGCCGGTGCTCGTCTCCCGCGGCTGATACGAGCTTTCACGAGCAACCGCTAACAGTTTCCTTGCAGTTTGCTACGCTCATGCGCGTCAAATGCCGAATCCCGTCCGGACGTAGGACGGGAGCGGGGGAACCAAGTTCCTGGGGCGAACCCACCCACGAGTGGGGGCGCAGGCTCCTTTAGCGCCAGCCCGTCAGCTAACCCCGCAGGCCTACGAAGGAGAACGGTTTGCGGTCTAAAACGGGTTTCACCAAGAGCCTCGCGGTCGGCGCCGTGCTCGCCGTCGGGCTCCTGACAGCTGGTCCCGCGTCCGCGCAGACCGGCGGCGCCGCGGCGCCCGGCTCGGTGCCGCCTGCCCCGAGCACCACGGTGCCGGGCGGCAAGGCGAAGCTTCTGAAGAACGGCAAGGCAATCCCGCCCGCAGGGGCGCCGTCCCAGGTCGTCGCCGCGATCGAAGCCGGCAACCGGATCCGCAAGAAGCCCTACCGCTACGGCGGTGGCCACGCGAGCTTCGAGGACACCGGCTACGACTGTTCCGGCGCGGTCAGCTACCTGCTCGGCGCGGCCGGCCTGCTCTCGAGCCCGATGCCCTCGGGCCCGATGATGAGCTTGGGCGAGCCGGGCAAGGGGCGCTGGTTCACGGTGTTCGCGCATGGCGGCCACGCCTACATGACGGTCGCCGGGCTGCGCTTCGACACCTCGGCTATGGGCAGCGGCGGCAACGGCCCGCGCTGGCGGCGCACCAAGCGCTCCGCCAAGGGCTTCACGGTCCGCCACCCGAGCGGCTTCTGAGACGCTTTCTCCCCGGCCGGGCGGCGCCACTGCGGTGGCGCCGCCCGCGCTGCTCTGTAACGGCACCTTCTCGGCTCGTCGCACCCGCGGTAGGGTGCGCCCGTGCCCTGCCTCGTCGCACTGCTGGCGCTGATCTCGCCGCGCCTGGCGCTGTTCGCGCTCTGGCTCTTCACCGACCTGCTCGGGGACGCGTTCGACAGCTGGGTGGTCCCGCTGCTCGGGTTCTTCCTGCTTCCCTGGACGACGCTGGCCTACGCGGTGATGTGGGTCTCGGGCGCGGACCGCGTGTACGGGTTCGAGTGGTTCATCGTGATCCTCGCCTTCTTCGTGGACCTCGGCTCGTGGGCCCAAGGCAACCGCAGCCGCGAGTCCTGAGCGACAGCGCTGCTCTCGGCAAGACGGCTCGCGCAGCCGTGCCGTAGTGGAGCTCCGCAGCGCGAAGGGCCGCCCCCGATCGGGGGCGGCCCTTTCGCCTGCTGCCTTTCAACGCGGTGGGTGCGAGCGATCGGAGTGGCGATGGGGCGGGACAGCACCCATCTCCTCTCGCCCGCCGGTGCCCGGGTTGGATTCCGCCCGGCGCCCGCGCGGCGCCTGCGGCCCTGGGCACTACCTCGGGAGGACGATGCGCCTCCCAGCGCCCGGGCCTAGGGGCCCTGCACCTCCGGCGTCCCGAAAAGCATTGAACTCAAAATAGGACCACCTCCTTTCTCCGGTGAACGAATTGAAGCAGGCCGGGACGATGGCTCGCGAGGCGGTGCCGCCCGCTCCCGCGGCTAGCCTCCCGACCTTGCCCTCTTCTCCCGCCATGCACGGGACGACACGCCGGCTGGCCGCGGCCGTCCTCGCCGCTGCGCTGATCGCGACGGCGGCGGGCTGCGGCGACGACAGCGAGCAGCTCGATGCCGCCGAGCTGGTCAGCCAGGGCGACGAGCTCTGCCGTGAGGGCCAGGAGCGCTTCGCCAAGATCCAGGAGAGCGAGCTCGTCAACGCCAAGGACGCGGTCGAGCAGACCGGCGAGCTGGTGGACGTCGCGAGCGACGAGCTCGACGAGCTGCGGTCGCTGCAGCCGCCCGACGAGCTGCGGGCGGACTACGACGCGTACCTGGCCGCCCGGGTCGCAGCGCTCGAGCTGCTCGAGGAGGGCCGCGCCGCCGCCGCGGAACGCGACGCCGCCGGTTACTCCAAGGCTCAGGCCGAGGTCGGAGCCGGGGCCGCCGAACGCCGCCGTCTCGCGCGGGCCGTCGGGTTCGAGGTCTGCAGCCAGGCCCCCAAGGGCGGCTAGCGCGCCGGCCTAGCGCTCGGTGCCGCCGCTTCGCGCCAGGTGCGCGAAGCCGAGGGCCATCGCCAGGTTGGCGGCGCCGGCGAACCACATGCCGGCCCGGGCGCCGGGCCGCGTGAACCCGGCCGAGCGCGACCAGACGATGTCGGTCGCCAGCTCGGTCCCGCGCAGCCAGGCGAGCGCCCACCAGTCGCGCGGCCGCCCGCGCCTGTGCGCGATCAGATGGGCGGCGGCGAAGGTCAGCCAGATCGGGCCGCAGCGCCGGAACAGCTCCTCGGCGTCCGGTGAGGGCTCATCGTGCCCGAGTACCCGCAGCGTCCCCGAGGGGGCGAGCAGCGCGCCGGCGCCGAGCGCCAGGTCGAAGGCGACCATGTTGCGGTTCAGGTTGCGCAGCTCGCGCTCCAGCGTCACGGACGCGATCCAACCACATCGCCCCCGGATCCGCGTCAGAACCTCCATTCGGGGAAGTTTTTCGGCCGTGGGGGAAGGGAAAGCCGGGGCGGCGAAGAAATCAGCCGCCGTGACGCGGACAGCGACCAAGGCTCGGCCGGCCCGCAAGAGCCTCTCCGACTACATCACCGAGCGCTTCGACGATTTCTCGCGCTCGCAGAAGGATGTGGCCCGCTACATCGTCGACCACCTCGACGAGGCAGCCTTCCAGACGGCCGAGGAGCTGGCGCGCCGCGCCAACACCTCGTCGTCGACGGTCGTGCGCTTCTCGCAGGCGCTCGGCTTCGAGGGGTACCCCGAGCTGCAGCAGTCCGCGATCGAGGAGTACCGGCTCAAGGTCGCCGAGGGCGCCGCCAACGGCAACGGCGGCGGGGCCGCGGCGCTGTTCAACTTCGACCACTCCGAGTTCGAGGCTTCACTCGGAGCGGACTACTCGAACATCGAGGAGACGGCGCGCAGCCTCACCCGCGAGCAGGTGGAGGCCTCGGTGTCGGCGCTCGCCACGGCCCGCCGCGTCCTGATCGTCGGCACCGACCAGATGGCGTTCTTCGCCAGCTACCTGCGCCACCTGCTGGGCCTGCTCGACATCCGCGCCGAGATCGTCGCGTCGCCCAGCCAGGACAACATCCAGAAGCTCTCCCGCATGGACGAGGACACGCTGCTGGTGGCGATCACCGCCGGCCGCGCCAACCCGCTGGTGATGAGGGCGCTGAAGCTCGCCCGCCACCGCAGGGCCCGGACGCTCGCCGTCACCGACGCGACGCTCTCGGACGTCGCTGAGCACTCGGAGATGGTCCTCTACTACTCGTCGAACGGCCCGTCCTACATACGATCCAACGCGGCCCTGATGGGCGTGGTCCAAGCACTGGCCCACGGCGTCTACGCCCGCGACGAGGCGGCCCACCGAGACCGCATCCGCGCCTTCAAGCTGAAGTAGCAGCCCCCAGCTCTCGAGCGGCTCCGCAAAGGGAACAGGCCCGGGGGGCGACCCGGACCTGCCCTTGATGCCGGGGCCGGGGGAGCGGCCCCAAGCTCTGTACTGAAAGGGTCCCCGCTGTTCAATCAGGCAAACCCGCTCGCGGAGCTTCATCGGGACCGTTGCGTTTGATTGATCCCCGGGCCCCTACTATTGGCCTTCGATGGCGGAGCGAGCCACATTCCGGGTCAAGACCGGCCTCGCGGAGATGCTCAAGGGCGGGGTGATCATGGACGTCACCAACGCCGATCAGGCGCGGATCGCCGAGGACGCCGGCGCCTGCGCGGTGATGGCGCTCGAGCGCGTTCCCGCAGACATCCGCGCCCAGGGGGGCGTTGCGCGCATGTCGAATCCGGCGGTGATCAAGGAGATCCAGGAGACCGTGACGATCCCCGTCATGGCGAAGGCCCGGATCGGCCACTTCGCCGAGGCCCAGGTGCTGCAGTCCCTCGAGGTCGACTACATCGACGAGTCCGAGGTGCTTACGCCCGCCGACGAGGCGAACCACATCGACAAGCTCGCCTTCGACGTTCCCTTCGTGTGCGGCGCGACCAATCTCGGCGAGGCGCTGCGGCGCGTCGGCGAGGGCGCCGCGATGATCCGCTCCAAGGGCGAGGCCGGCACCGGCAACATCGTCGAGGCCGTCCGCCACATGCGCGAGATCACCGACGGCCTCAAGTGGCTCGCCTCCCTGCGGCCCGAGCAGCTCGCAAGCGCGGCCAAGGAGCATCAGTCGCCGCTCGACGTCGTCCAGGAGGTCGCGGAGCTCGGCCGGCTGCCCGTCCCGCTCTTCTGCGCCGGAGGCATCGCGACCCCGGCCGACGCCGCGCTGATGATGCAGCTCGGCGCAGAGGGCAACTTCGTCGGCTCCGGGATCTTCAAGAGCGAGGACCCCGAGCGCCGCGCCCGCGCGATCGTCGAGGCCACGACCCATTTCCAGGACCCCGGGCGCGTCGCCAAGGCGTCGATGGAGCTCGGCGACGCGATGCCCGGCCTCGAGATCGAGGCGCTCGCCGCCGACGGCGGGCTGCTCCAGGGCCGCGGCGCTTGAGCCGCAAGCCGCTGCGCATCGGCGTACTCGCGGTCCAGGGCGACTTCGAGGCCCACTGCCGCATGCTGAGGGGCCTCGGCGCCGAGGCGACCGAGGTGCGCACGCCCGGGCAGCTCGCCGGCCTCGACGGCCTCGTGATCCCGGGCGGTGAGTCAACGACGATCACGAAGGGCATGGCCCGCGACGGGCTCGACGAGGCGGTGCGCTCATACGCGGCGTCCGGCGGGCCGATCCTCGGCAGCTGCGCCGGGATGATCGTCTGCGACGCCGCGCACCTCGGAATCGGCGACTACGAGTGCCGGCGCAATGCGTTCGGGCGCCAGCTCCAGAGCTTCGAGCAGGACCTCCGCCTCAACGGGCTGGGCGACGAACCGCTGCGGGCGGTCTTCATCCGCGCCCCGTGGGTCGAGCGCGCCGGCGAGCGCGCCGAGGTGCTGGCCGAGATCGACGGCCACCCCGTCGCCCTCCGCGACGGCAACCTCCTCGCGGTGGCCTTCCACGCCGAGCTCACCGAAGACAGCCGCCTGCACGCCCTCTTCATGGCGATGGCGACCGCGGCACAGGAGGCCCGCCAGCATGCGTGATCCGAGAGTCACCAACCTCGCCCGCATCCTGGTCGAGCACTCGGCCCAGGTGAAGGAGGGGGACGTGTGCACGATCGAGGGCGCCTCGGCCGCCGAGCCGCTGCTCCAGGCGGTGTACGAGGAGGTGCTGAAGGCGGGCGGCAACCCGATCGTCCAGATGGCGCTCGCCGAGCAGCAGTCGGCCTTCTTCGACCACGCTTCCGAGGCGCAGCTCGACTGGGTCTCGCCGACCTCCGAGTGGATCGTCGAGAACGCCGACGTCCGCATCGCGGTGATGGCCTCCGAGAACACAAGGGCCCTCTCGCAGGTCCCGCCGCAGCGCCAGACCAGGGTCCAGGCCGCCCGCCAGCACCTGATGAAGCGGATGATGGAGCGCAGCGCCGAGGGCTCCTACCGCTGGGCACTGACCCTGTTCCCCACGAACGCCTACGCCTCCGAGGCCTCGATGGGGCTGAGCTCCTACGAGGACTTCTACTACGGCGCCTGCCTCGCGACCGAGGACGACCCGATCGCCGCGTGGAAGCGCCAGTCCGAGGAGACGAAGCGGCTGGCCGAGTGGATCGAGGGCCGGTCGGAGGTCCACATCAGGGGTGAGGGCACCGACCTGAGGCTGGGGATCGAGGGCCGCCACTTCATCGCCGCCGACGGCAGGCACAACATGCCCGACGGCGAGTTCTTCACCGGGCCGGTCGAGGACTCGGCCGAGGGCGAGATCCGCTTCCACCTGCCCGCGAGCTACGCGGGCCGCGACGTCTCCGGCGTCCGCTTCCGCTTCGAGGGCGGCAAGGTCGTCGACGCCACCTCCGAGAAGGGCGAGGACTTCCTGATCCAGATGCTCGACACCGACGAGGGCGCGCGCCGCCTGGGCGAGCTCGGCATCGGCACCAACTACGGGATCACCGCCGGGACCGGCGAGATCCTGCTCGACGAGAAGATCGGCGGCACCGTCCACCTCGCCGTCGGGCGCAGCTACCCCGAGACCGGCGGGCTCAACGAGTCCGCGATCCACTGGGACATGATCTGCGACCTGCGCCGCGGGGGCAGCATCGAGGTCGACGGCGAGACCCTCCAGCGCGACGGCGGATTCACGGTCTGAGTTCCGTTGACCCCCCTTGTGCGCCCCTGTGCACGCTGTTACGGTCGGCACGTTGTTTCTTCAGCAAGAGTTTCAGTCAACAGAGGGAGAACGGGATAAGCATGGAGTGGGGACGGAGGACTCGGGCGACCCTCCTGACCGCGGCTCTGGCCGTCACCGGCCTCGGCATCAACGCTGCGATCGCGCAGGGCGCCAGCAAGACATTCACGTATACGGGCGGTGAGCAGAGCTTCGTCGTGCCGGCCGGAGTGACCAGCGTCAACGTGGTTGCGATCGGTGGCCGCGGAGGCAACGGAGCAAGCGGTGTCCCGGGTTCCGGTGGTGCGGGCGGCTTCGGCGCCAGGGTGGTCGCCGACCTCGCGGTTACTCCCGGTCAGCTCTTGTACGTGATCGTCGGCGGTAACGGGGGCAGCACGGGCAACACGACCGGCGCGGCCGGGGGCTTCAACGGAGGCGGTGCCGGAGGCACCACCGGCGACGCCTCCGGGCTCGGGCACGGTGGCGGCGGTGGCGGCGGCGGGTCCGACGTCCGCACGGCGTCGTTCAGCGCAGTCGGTACGCTCGCGACCCGACTCGTGATCGCAGGCGGCGGTGGCGGTGGTGGCGGCGCCTCCTGCCTGACGACCGGGACGGGAGGCGGTGCCGGCGGTGCCGCGAGTGCGAACGGAGCGGGCGGCGGCGTTGCGATCGCTCCCGGTGTGGCCGGCGCCGGGGCGACGCCCACTGCCCCCGGGGCCACCTTCAACACCGGGGCGCTCGGTCAGGGTGGCGGCGGTGGGTCCAGCGCTGTCTGCGCAGGCTCCGGCGGCGGCGGCGGTGGTGGCGCCTACGGCGGCGGCGGCGCGGGCAACGGCGGCGGCGGCAATGATGCCGGCGGCGGCGGCGGTGGTGGCTCGAGCGCCTTCGGGGCCGGCACGAGCCTGACCTCGGTTGGTCTGGACAGCACCGGGACCCCGTCGGTCACGTTCAAGTACCCCGCAGCGGCGAAGAAGAAGTGTAAGAAGGGCTTCAAGCTCAAGACGATCAAGAAGAAGGGCAAGAAGCCGAAGAAGAAGTGCGTGAGGGTGAAGAAGAAGAAGAAGTAGGCGGTCGAGCATCGGGGATCGAGCGGGGCGCTTGCGGGCGCCCCGCTTCGTTTTCTTAGAATCGAGCCATGTCCGGTCACTCGAAGTGGTCCTCGATCAAGCACAAGAAGGGCGCCGCCGACGCGAAGCGCGGCAAGCTCTTCACCAAGCTCGCACGCGCGATCACCATCGCGGCCCGCGACGGGGGCGGCAGCATCGACGCCAATCCCGCGCTGGGCCTCGCCGTCCAGAGGGCGCGCGACGCCTCGATGCCCAAGGACAACATCCAGCGGGCCATCGACCGGGGGACGGGGGAGGGGGCGGATGCTGCGGCGATCGAGTCGATCACCTACGAGGGCTACGGCCCGGGCGGCGCCGCGATCCTGGTCGAGGCCCTGACCGACAACCGCAACCGGACGGGCTCCGAGGTGCGGCATGCCTTCGAGAAGCACGGCGGCAGCCTCGGCGAGCCGAACTCCGTCGCCTGGCAGTTCTCCAAGCGCGGCGTCATCCTGCTCGACGGCGAGCGCTACGGCGAGGACGACCTGATGGCCGCGATCGACGCCGGGGCCGAGGACGTCGTCACCGACGCCGACGTCCTCAAGGTCCTGACCGCGGCGTCAGACCTCGCCGCGGTCCGCTCGGCGCTCGAGGAGGCCGGTGTCGAGATCGAGTCGGCCGAGCTCTCGATGGAGCCGCAGAGCACCGTGGAGGTATCCGAGTCCGAGGCCGGGCCCCTGCTGCGGCTGATGGACTACCTCGAGGAGCACGACGACGTCGACTCCGTGCACGCCAACTTCGACGTGCCGGAGGAGATCCTCGAGAAGGTCGCGGCCGGGTAGCCCCTAGCCCTTCTTGCAGTAGGCGTAGGTCCGCAGGGCGGCCCCGGCCGGGACGCTGACGTTCACGAAGTCGTGCAGGGCCACGTGCCAGCCGCGGCGGCCGACCGGCAGCGTCTCGTCGACGCCGACCGCGGGGACCTGCCCCACGCCGTTGGGCGTGATGTTGAAGCCGCCCGAGACGACGTGCGCCTTCTTGCTGCAGGTCGCGTCGGCGCTGGAGCGCCCGTTCTCGACGAGCGGCGCGAGGGCGGAGACCTCGCTGACCGCCTTGCCCTTGGCGTTGCGCTCGCAGGTGGCGTAGGCGGTCAGGCTGGAGGCCGCGCCCGCAGCCGGGTTGTTGTAGGCGGTCACCGTCCACTGGCCCGCGCCGGTGCGGCGCGACTGCAGGACGATGATGCGGTAGCCGTTGGCGCTCGCGAAGTTGGCGATGCCCGTGCCCTC
>DASSYK010000169.1:0-5384 GCA_035703345.1 Solirubrobacterales bacterium | reverse complement strand
GTTCCCGACGCGCTCGAACCGCGGCCGTGTCGAGGGCACCTCGTCGATCATGCGAGACCCGACGTCCAGGTAGGCGTCGAGCTGCCCGGTCGCGATCCGGGTCATGTCGAAGGTGGCCGAGCCGAGGTCGAAGGTGGCGCCGCCGACCGAGGAGGCGTCGACGAGCACGGCCAGCACCTCGATCAGCTCGCGCGCGGGCCGGCCGCGCAGGCCGTAGGTCCAGAACATGCGCTCGAGGGAGGCGTTCGGAGAGAGGGCGGGGGCCGGGTCGACGCCGGCGCCGCGCTCGGCCACGAACGTCTCGCCGCTCTTGATCTCGGCGATGCAGCCGACCTGCACGTCGCCCATGGTCGGCTCGCCGTGCAGCCGCGCCGCCGCGACCGACACGCAGCAGGACTCGAGGCCCGCGACCGCGGGCCGGGTCCCGTCGATCGGGTCGACGACCAGCACCCACTCGGGGTCGTGCCCGGAGGGCGAGACCATTCCGCGGTCCTCGGAGTAGAAGGCGACCCCCGGCGCGCGCTCGGCCAGGAACTCCTCCATCCGGGTCTCGGCGCTCTCGTCGATCGCGAACGTGACGTCGCCGCCCTCGGCCTCGCCGGCGTGGGCGCGAGAGGCGTGGGCGCCGAGCTGGGGCAGGACCTCGGCGCGCAGCTCCGCCGCGAGCTCGACGCAGAGCTCCCTGATCACCCGCTCTGCGCCACTCGAGCCGGGCGGGGCTCCAGCTCCACCTCGACCTCGCGGCGATCGCCGTCGCGGATGATCTCGAGCGTCACCTTCTTGCCCGGGCGCTGGCGCGAGACGAGCTCAGCCAGGTCGCTCTCGCGCTGGAGCTTCGTGCCGTCGACCGCGACGATCACGTCGCCGCCCAGGGACACCGGCACTCCCTGGAAGGTCTCCTCGCGGTCGGAGCCCTCGAGCCCGGCGTCGTCGGCGGGGCCGCCCTCGACCACATCGGAGATCAGGGCCCCCGTCTCGCTGCCGAGATCGAACTCCTCGGCGAGCTGCGGGTAGACGCCCTGGGTGGAGACCCCGAGGTAGGCGTAGTCGACCTCGCCGTTCTCGCGGAGCTGATCGAGCGAGAAGAGCACGGCCGTGGCAGGAATCGCGAAACCCACGCCCGAGTTGCTGCCCGACGCGGTCTCGATCTGCTGGTTGACGCCGATCACCTCGCCCTTGCCGTCGAGCAGGGGTCCGCCGGAGTTGCCGGGGTTGATTGAGGCGTCGGTCTGGATCGCGTTGTCGATCGAGAACGCGGTCAGCGACTGGATCGAGCGGTCCACCGCGGAGACGATCCCGGTGGAGAGCGACTGGCGCTCGCCGAAGGGGCTCCCGATCGCGGCGACCGGCTCGCCGACGGCGTACTCCTCGCGCTCGGAGACGTTGAGGTGGTGGAGGTCGAGGCCGGCGGGGTCGATCTTGATCAGCGCGACGTCGGCGTCGGGGTCGACGCCGAGGATGTCGGCGGGGACCCGGTTGCGGTCGCTGAGCTCGACGTAGACCTGGCTGGCCTCCTTCGGCTGCCCGCCTCCGTTGCCCTGGCCTCCCGTGGTGACGACGTGGGCGTTCGTGACGATCTCCCCGTCGTCCGTGACGACGAAGCCCGAGCCCTGGCCGGCGCCGCCCTGCAGCGGATCGGCGCTCTCGCCGAAGATCGAGATGATCGTGACCACCGCGGGCGACGCCTTCTCGTAGATCTCGGCGGCGTTGAAGTCGCCGTTCGCGGCTTGGACGATCACCTGCTCGGTGGTCGTGGTGCCGCCCCCGGAGTCCGCGTTGCCGTCGTCGTCATCCCCACCGCACCCGGCGAGCGCGATCAAGCCCGCGGCGGCCAGCGCCGCGGCGATGCTCCGTGTGCGGCCGCTCACGCGGTGGCCTCTTCGGGCGCGCGCTGCTCGGGGGCGCGGCGCGCGGGCGGGAGCGAGAGGGTGAAGGCCGTGAAGCCGCGCCTGGAGACGACCTCGAGGGTGCCGTCCATGCGGGCCGCGAGCTCGTCCGCGATCGCGAGCCCGAGGCCCGAGCCGGTCGCGGTGTCGCCGGTGTAGAAGCGGTCGAAGACGCGCTTCAGGGCGCGCGGCTCGATGCCGCGCCCGTCGTCGCCGACGATCGCCTCCGCCGCGCCGTCGGAGCTGACGGCGGTGACGGTCACGGTCGTGCCCTCCGGTGTGTGGGTGAGCGCATTGTCGATGAGGATACGGATGATCTGGCGCGCCCGGTCGGGGTCGGCGAGCGCGGGCGCCTTGCCCCGCGCGCGCACCTGGAGCTTGGAGCCGCGCCGCCGCGCGGCCGGCCGGAACTCCGCGGCGACCTCGCGGGCGAGCTCGGACAGGTCGACGCTCTGGCTGCGGATCTCCATCGCGTCGGCGTCGAGCCTGGACAGATCGAGCAGGTCGATCGTGAGCTTCTGCAGCCGCTCGATCTGCCCGCGCATCTCGCCGACGAACTCCTTGCGCTCCTGGGCGCTCGGGTTCTCGGTCTCGAGCAGCTCGACGAAGCCGCCGAGCGAGAAGATCGGCGTGCGCAGCTCGTGCGACGCGTTGGCGATGAACTCCTTGCGCGAGCTGTCGAGCCGCTCGAGCCTGCGCTGCATCTCGTTGAAGCTGCGGGCGAGCTGACCGAGCTCGTCGCGCGACTCGATCGGGATCGGCTGGCTGAAGTCGCCCCGGGCGACCTGCTCCGCCGCGCGGCGCAGCCGGCGCAGGCGCCGCGAGACGGCCCCCGCGGCCCAGAACCCCACGAGGCCCGCCGCGGCGAGGGCGATCGCGCCCGCGATCAGGATCTGGCGCCGGATCAGGGCGACGTTGTCGTCGACGTCGTCGAGCGGGCTCGAGAGGACCGCCACGGTCTCGTTGCCGTCGGCTGCGCCGATCGGCACGGCGGAGGCGGCGACGCGCTCCCCGGCGATGGTCTCGACCTGCGAGCGGACGCGCCCGTCGTCGACGGCGGCGGCCGCCGCCTCGTAGTCGCCCTGGATCGCCGTGGTCTCGCCCTGCGAGTCGGCGAGCACGAAGTCCGGCTCGGCCGCGCCGGTCTCCCCGCGGACGCCGAGAAGGGTCACCCGCGTCTCGGTCGCCTGGGAGATGCTCTGGGCCAGCTCCTCCAGCTCTGCGTCGGTGGCGCCGTCGGAGAGCGCCAGCTCGAGCCGCGACGCCTCGTCGTTGCCGAGGCGCTCCAGGCGGCGAAGCTTCTCCGCGGTGAGGCTCGACTCCAGCTGGGGGACGACGTAGAAGTAGACGAAGCCGATCGCCGCGGCGGTGATTGCGAAGATCAGCAGGACGAGCCGGTTCCGCAGCGTGTCGAGCCTGGACCAGCTCATCCGGGCCCGCTAGTCGCGTTCGGAGTCGCGGAAGCGGTACCCGACCCCTCGCACCGTGAACAGGTACTCGGGCTGCTTCGCGTCGGCCTCGATCTTCTCGCGCAGGTGCCGGATGTGGACGTCCACCGTCCGCGGATCGCGGTAGGTGGAGTCTCCCCAGACGTTCTCCAGCAGGGCCTCGCGGCTGTAGACGCGGCCGGGGGCGCTCGCGAGCGCCGCGAGGATCTCGAACTCGACGTAGGTCAGCCTCACCGGCTCGCCCCGTACGGTGGTCGCCCGCCGCTCGAAGTCGATCTCGAGCTGACCCGCCTTGATCGGCTCGTCGGAGGCGCTCCCGCGGCCGGCCATGCCGCCGCGGCGCAGCGCCGCCTTGACCCGGCTGCGGAACTCGCGGACCGAGAACGGCTTGGTGATGTAGTCGTCGGCGCCCATCTCGAGCCCGACGACCTTGTCCATCTCGTCGCCCTTGGCGGTGAGCATGATGATCGGGACCTGGCTGCGGGTGCGGAGGCGGCGACAGACCTCGATCCCGTCGAGCTTGGGCAGCATGATGTCCAGGACGACGAGGTCGAAGCGCTGCTCGGAGAACCGGTCCAGGGCTTGCTGCCCGTCGAGCGCGCCTACAACCTCGTAGCCCTCCTTGCGCAGGGGATAGGTGAGAAGCGTCTGCACGGCCTGCTCGTCGTCCACCAACAGGATCCGCGCCGCGTCACGCGACATTCTTGAAGATTAGAAGGGCAACGTGATCGACCTACGTCTCTGGAGAATTGCGCTCTTGCCGGTGCCGCTGGTGCTGCTGATCGCGATGTTCTCCCTGGAGGAGACGCCGCGGGCCCTGGAGCCGGTCCTGCCGCCCGACGCTTTCGATGGCGAAGCCGCGGTCACGCTCGCGCGCGACCTGGCCGCGGCGCAGTCGAGCCCGGCTCCGGGCTCCGATCAGGACGCCGCGCTCGCCGACGTCGTCGAGGAGCGCTTCAAGACGTTCGAGACCGGCGAGCTCGCCGAGCAGCGCTTCACGGCCTCCTCCGGGGGGGAGGACGTCGAGCTCCGCAACGTGATCATGGTCCTGCCCGGGCAGAGCGAGCGCCAGGTCGCGCTGCTCGCCCCGCGCGACTCCGCCGAGGGGACCGGCGCCGCCTCCGGCATCGCTTCGACGGCGGCGCTGCTCGAGATCGCCACGGGCCTCGCGGGCTCCACCCACGAGAAGACGCTCGTCTTCGTCTCGACCGACGGGTCCACGCTCGGGGCGGCCGGCGCGCGCCGCTTCGCCCGCGACTACAGCGAGGCCGATCTGCTCGACGCCGCGATCGTGCTCAGCCAGCCCGCCGCCGCGGACCCCCGCCCGCCGCTCGTGGTTCCCTGGTCGAGTGGGGCGCAGAGCACGGGCGTCCAGCTGGTGGAGACGGCGCGGGCGATGGTCTCCGAGGAGGTCGCGCGGCCACCCGGCGACGAGAGCCCCCTCCGCGAGCTCTTCCGCCTCGCGCTGCCCGCCGCCCTCGGCGAGCAGGGCCCGCTGATCGAGTCGGGAATCGACACGGTCCGGCTCTCCTCCGACGGCGAGCTGCCGCTGCCGGCGTCCGCGGACCAGGCCGACGCCGTGGACGCGGAGACGCTCGCCCGCTTCGGCAGGGCGGCGCTCGCGGTGATCCTGGCCCTCGACACCGCGCCGAGCCCGACCGAGCACGGCCCCGACGCTTACATCAGCCTCGCGGGAAGCCTGATGCCCGGGTGGGCCCTGTCGCTCCTGGCGCTGTCCCTGCTTCTCCCCGTCGCGGCGGTGGCGGGGGTCGGGATGGCGCGCTCCGCGTCCAGCCCGCTGCTCGCCGCGCGAGCGGTCGGCTGGGGGGCGCTGCGCGCGGTCCCCTTCGTGCTCGCGGCCGCCCTCCTCTATGCCCTGGCGACCGCCGGCGCGCTGCCGAGCCCCGACTTCCCCTTCGACCCGGCTCGCGAGGAGCTCGGCCTGGGCGGGGCCATCAGCATCGGGGTCGGCGTGATCGCGTTCGCCCTCGTGGCCTTCCTGCTGCGGCCGCTGCTGGCGCCGCCCGCCGAGCTCGCGAACCTCGCCCCA
>DASSYK010000164.1:0-9353 GCA_035703345.1 Solirubrobacterales bacterium | reverse complement strand
GGGGGCTCGGTCGTGCACCCTCCGCTGCTCGCGCGGGTGGCACGGCGGAGGGCCCCACATCCGAGGACGACGCCGTCGGCCGCAGGATGTGGGGGGCACCGCCGTGACAGGACCCGGGCGCCCAGCGCCGGGTCCCGCCACTCAATCCATCGCCAGCGGACCCTTCACGTCGGCATTCAGGAACTGGCTGACGAACTCGTTGCTCGTGCTGAACAGCTCGTCGGAAGGCCCGGATTCCACGATCCGCCCCTTCCAGAGGACCGCGATGAAGTCCGCGATCCGGCGGGCGGTGCCGAGGTCGTGGCTGATGACGAGGTAACAGCCGGCGTGCTCCTCGTGGACCTCGCGGATCAGCTCGCACAGCAGCGCCGTCCGAACCGGGTCGAGGCCGGAGTCCGGCTCGTCGAACATGACGATCGCCGGGTCGAGCACCAGCGCCCGGGCGAAGCCGGCGCGCTTGCGCATCCCGCCCGAGAGCTCGTTCGGCATCTTGTAGAACTCCTCGGAGAGGCCGACCTCGCGCAGGCGCTGGCTGACGATGTCCTCGATCTCGTCCTCGGACTTGTCCGTGTGCTGGCGGAGCGGGAAGGCCGTGTTGTCGTAGACGTTCATCGAGCCGAACAACGCGCCGTCCTGGAACAGCAGGCCGAACTTCTTGCGCGTCTCGAACAGCTCGTCGTCCGACATCCCGGGGATCGACTCGCCGTGCACCAGCACGTCGCCGGCGTCCGGGTAGAGCAGGCCGACGATGTGCTTGATCAGCACCGACTTGCCGGTTCCCGACGGCCCGAGGACCATCGAGATCATGTTGTCCGGCAGGCCGAGGTTGATCCCGTTGAGGATGCGCGTGCGGCCGAACTGCTTGATGAGGTCGATGATCTCGATCGCGTCCTTGCCGCCGTGGTCGCGCTTGTGGCCCGTATGCCACCTGTAAGGGTCGCTGTCGTTCTGGTCGACGCCCGGGATCTGGTAGTCGCGGTTGCCGAAGTCCTCCTGCTGCTCCTGCCAGCCCTGCGACTCGAGGGGATCGGCCTGCGGCTCAGGCGCGGCAGGCGCCCCCTCGGACGTGCTCGCGCTCCTACTGGGGCTGCTCTCCCGCTCTGCCAACTCCCGCTCCTCCTTGTCCGTGCTGCTCGATCTTAGACGCGTTGATGCCCCGCCGGGCTGCTACCCGCCTATCGGCGCTCTCGGGTTCGCTCCCCAGAAGACGAGCGTCCCCATCATCCCGATGAGGTGCACGAGCACGATGTTGAGCACCATCGACTTCGCCGTCGCGGTTCCCACCCCGACCGGTCCGCCGGAGGCCGTGTAGCCGTAGTAGCAGCCGACCAGCACGATGGCGGTCGCCATCGTCATGGCCTTGATCAGGCTGAATAAGAGGTCGGGCGGGTTCTGGAACATCCAGAAGATCAGGAAGTAGCCGCCCGAGGAGACGTCGCCGATCTGCTCGACGACCGCCAGCCAGCTGGCGAAGAAGCCGATCCCGACCGCGGCGAGGTACATGAAGGGGAAGGCGATCCAGGCGGCGAGCAGCCGGGTCGCGGCAAGGAAGGTGACCGGCGGGACACCCATCACCTCGAGCGCGTCGATCTCGTCGGAGATCCGCATCGCGCCGAGCTCGGCGACGATCCCGGTGCCGACCTTGGCCGAGAGCATGTAGCCGAACGCGTACGGGATCACCTCGCGCAGATCGCACCAGGCGGCGAACACCCCGGCGTACGCCGGGGCTCCCACCGAGCGGTTGAAGTAGGCGCCCTCGATCCCGCACTGGAGGCCGAGGATGAAGACCAGGCCCCAGATCACGATCGTCGAGCCCAAGATCAGGATCCCGGTCTGGCGCAGCGCCTCGCCGAAGAACCGGAAGACCCGGCCGGTGAAGACCAGGCCCATCACCCGGACCCCGAACCCGAAGATCTCGCCGATCGAGTTGAGCCAGCCCATCGGGACGGCCGTCCAGGAGCCGCCCATCAGCGCACCACTTCCAAGGCCCGATCAGAGCTCACTTGATCACCTGCAGCTCGGGGTGGGTGGCGAGCAGCGTCTGGGTGAAGACGTAGTTGACGGAGAAGACCCCCATCAGTGCGATCACCACCGCCTCGTTGACGGCGCGGCCGACCCCGGCGGCGCCTCCGGACGCAGTCATCCCTTTGTAACAGCAGACGATGGCGATGACCGCTCCGAACAGCGTCGTCTTCAGGACGGACCCCCAGAGGTCGGTGACCGAGGCGTTGTTGAACAGTGTCGCGAAGAACCCTCCCAACGGCTCGTTGTAGAGGAGCTCCGCGCCCACTCCTCCCGCGATGCCGAAGACCAGCGCGTAGATGTCCATCAGCCCGGTGATGATCATCAACGCCAGGAAGCGCGGCACGACGAGGTTCTTGATCGGGTCCACGCCGAGCACCTGCAGCGCGTCGAGCTCCTCGCGGATCTTGCGGGCGCCGAGGTCCGCGGTGATCGCCGTGCCGGCGACACCTGAAACGACCACGGCCGTGACGGCGGGGGCGAACTCGCGGATCGAGGCGAGCACGAAGAAGCCGCCGAGCCGGTCGAGCGCTCCGAACAACGAGAGGAAGTTCGCCGCCTGGAGCCCGGGAGCGCCGAAGCCGAAGGCCAGGGTCGAGATCATCATCGGGAACCAGCAGAGCCGGAGGGCGAACAGGAACTGGCCGACGAACTCGCCGCCGTACGGGTATGGAGGACGGATCGCGGAGACCACCGTCTTCGCGGTGAGGATCATCATGTCCCCCACCTGCTCGAAGAGCGACTTCGCTGGCAGGAACGCTCTGTCGGCTACGGATCTGACCACTTATCTCTCCATCCATCCCCTCCGAGATGCCCACCGAAGGTTATGTGATCGATCAGCTCTCCGCCACCCATAACCAACGCGTAACGCACGGCTTGCACCGCATCGCAATGGGAAAACCCCCGGCGCCGCGGTCGAGCGCGACGGGTAGGGTGCGTGGTATGTTGCCCGCGCTTTTGGAGGAGAGTGGCTCGATAACCTGCCGGCGGGTGACGCGCTATCGCCTGGCGGTGGGGATGCTGGCCGCCGCTCTCGCGGCCGGGGCCGCCGCCTGCGGCGGGGGCGGGCGCCAGGACGCCGACGAGCCCGAGGGCGAGTTCCCGGTCGAGATCGTCGCCGCGGAGTTCCCCGCGGCCCAGAGCCTCGCGCAGACCAGCGAGCTCGTCCTGACCGTCCGCAACACCGGCGACGAGACGGTCCCCGACCTCGCCGTCACGGTCTTCACCGACGCCGACACCGGCGCGGAGATCAGCGCCGACGAGGCGGCCGCGGTCGGCGAGGAGACGGAGGAGACCGCCACCGGCAGCGAGGGCGAGGAGATCCCCGAGGACGAGCTCGGGTCCGCCGTCGACCGGGCCCTCGAGGAGGAGCTCCAGAACGGGGAGGGCTCCGAGGCGACCGGCGGGGAGACCACGACGCCGGAGGAGCTGCCCCAGGCCGCCGGCGCCTTCTCCGTGATCTCTCAGCAGCCCGGCCTCGCGATCCCGTCGCGGCCGGTGTGGATCCTCGAGATGGGCTATCCGCGGCTGGCCGGCACCGAGCCCGGTAACCCGCCGCCCGGCGAGCTCTCTGGCTCCGGCGGCGCCAACGCCGCGCAGACCAACACCTTCAGCTTCGGCGAGCTCGAGCCGGACGCCACCGCGGAGATGGTCTGGCAGGTGACCCCCGTCCAGGCCGGCACCTACACCGTCCGCTACCGCGTCGCCGCCGGGCTCCAGGGCAAGGCCGTCGCGGTCAACGCCGACGGCAGCCTCCCCGAGGGCGAGTTCGTCGTGCGGATCACCGACGCGCCGCCGCAGACCCGGGTCGACGCCAACGGCAACGTCGTGCCGATCAAGAAGTCGGACCTGCTCGGCCAGGCGGGCAAGGCCGAGCAGCAGGACGAGCTCGACGGCTCGGCCCCCTAGCCGCACCTTTACCCGGCTTGCCTAAGGTGCGGTCCATGCGCGGCAGGGTTGCAGCGGCTGCGATCCTCGCGGCCGCCTTGATCGGGACTTCGCTCGCCGCATGCGGCGACGAGGACGACGGCTCGGAGCCCGGGACCACCGCGGCCGAGCCGACCGCCTCCGCTCCCGCGAAGGGCTCGGGCGAGCTCCGGCTCCGGAAGCTCGGCGAGTTCGACCAGCCGGTCTTCGTCGCCCAGCAGCCGGGAACCGAGGACCTGCTCGTCGCCGAGAAGCCCGGGCGGATCCGGCGCCTGGCGCCCGACGGCTCCACCTCGACCGTGCTGGACATCGCCGGCGAGGTCTCCGACGAGGGCGAGCAGGGCCTGCTCTCGATCGCCTTCGCCCCCGACTTCGAGAGCTCGCGCGCGCTCTTCGCCTACTACACGGACTCGCGGGGCGACCAGCGCGTCGTTCGCTTCGAGCTCGGCGAGGACGGCGCGATCGACCCGGGGACGGAGACCGACGTCCTGGTGATGGAGGACTTCGCGGCGAACCACAACGGCGGCCTGCTGCTGTTCGGGCCCGACGAGAACCTCTACATCGGCACCGGCGACGGGGGGCTCGCCGGCGACCCCGAGCGCAACGGCCAGGACCTGGGCTCCCTCCTCGGGAAGATCCTGCGCATCGATCCGGCCACCGGCGGAAATGGGAGTCCGTACGTGACCCCGCCCGACAATCCCTTCGCGGACGAGGTCGGCGCCCGCCCCGAGATCTACTCGTACGGCCTGCGCAACCCCTGGCGCTTCAGCTTCGACCGCGAGACCGGCGACCTCGCGATCGGCGACGTCGGCCAGAGCTCGCGCGAGGAGATCGACTTCGTCGCGGCCGGTGAGGGCGCCGGGGCCAACTTCGGCTGGTCCGCGTTCGAGGCCGAGGAGCGCTTCAACGACGACCAGCAGGCCCCGGGACACGTCCCGCCCGTCCTCAGCTACGGCCGCGACGAGGGCTGCTCGGTGACGGGCGGCTACGTGGTCCGGGACCCCGAGCTGCCTGCGCTGGCCGGCCGCTACCTCTACGGGGACTACTGCGCCGGGGAGCTCCGCAGCTTCCGGCCCGTCGTCACGGGGAGCGACGTCAGCGCCCGGGGCGACCGCGGGCTCGGCCTCGAGGTGTCCGCGCTCAGCTCGTTCGCCGAGGACGAGCAGGGCCGGATCTACGCAACTTCGCTGGACGGTCCTGTGTTCAGGCTCGTGCAATGAGGATCCCCGCTCCCATTCGCCCGGCCGCCGTCGCCATCGCCGCCGCCCTCTCGCTGCTGGCGCTCCCGGCGGCCGCGGGCGCCGCGCCCGCGAACATCCCGACCGGCGACGGCATCGGCGGCTTCACGCTGACCCCGATCGGCAGCTTCGACCGGCCGGTCCACGCGGACAACGCGCCCGGGACCGGGGACACGCTCTACGTCGTCGAGAGCGAGGGCGTGATCCGGGTGCACACCGCCGGCGGCACTCTGCCGCAGCCGTTTCTCGACATCACCGACCTGGTCCAGTGCTGCGGCGAGGAGGGCCTGCTCTCGATGGCCTTCCACCCCGGCTACAGGAAGAACCGGCTCTTCTACGTCTACTTCACGAACAACGCCGGGGACGAGGAGGTCGTCGAGTTCAAGCGGGCGCCCAAGGCGCGCTTCGTGGCCAGGCGCTCCAGCGCCCGCCGCGTCCTCTACATCCCCCACCCCGTGAACGGAAACCACAACGGCGGCCAGCTCCAGTTCGGCCCCGACGGCTTCCTCTACATCGGGCCGGGCGACGGCGGCGCCGGCGGTGACCCGCCCAACAACGCGCAGAACCCGCAGACCGGGCTCGGCAAGCTCCTGCGGATCGACCCGACGAAGCAGCGCACCGCCAAGCAGCTCAAGAAGCTGAAGAAGAAGAAGCGCAAGAGGATCCGCAAGCGCGTGCTCGTGAAGAAGCGCGGCGGGCCCTACGGCATCCCGCGCACCAACCCATTCGTCGGAAGGGCCGGGCTCGACGAGATCTACGCCCTCGGGCTGCGCAACCCGTTCCGCTTCTCCTTCGACTCGCTGAGCGGGGCGATCGCGATCGGCGACGTCGGCCAGGGCTGCCGCGAGGAGATCGACTACCTCACCCGGAGCAGCCTCCGCGGCGCGAACTTCGGCTGGTCCGGCTACGAGGGGTCGCGCGTCTTCAACGCGGCGCGGGTGACGCCGGGCGTCGTCTTCCCCATCCACGAGTACGACAACGCGGGCGCGGGCGCGGGGTGCTCGCCCCTCGGCGGGTTCGCCGGCAGATCGGTGATCGCCGGCTACATCGTGCGGGACCCGCGGCTCGCCCATCAGTACGCGCGGCTGCTCTACACCGACACCTCCAACGACGAGATCCGCACGCTGATCCCGGCCGAGAGCGGAGCGATCGACGAGCGCTCGACCGGCATCCAGATGCCGGGCAACGGGATGCCGTTCTCGTTCGCCCAGGGGTCAGGCGAGCTGATCTATCTGATCTCGGGCGCCGGGCCCGTCTACCGCCTGGATCCCGCGTGACGGCTCTCGCCGCGGACAACCCCGTCGCGCGCCGGATCGGGGCGATTATCGCCACTGCCGCCCTGGCGCTGCTCTGCTCCGCCGCCCTCGGGGCCTCCGGCGCCGAGGCGAAGCTGAAGCTGAAGCGGGTCGGGCGCTTCCAGGCCCCCGTCTACGTCGCGGCCGCCCCCGGCGTCAAGGGCATCTTCGTGGTCGAGCAGGCGGGGCGCATCCGCCTCCTCCAGAAGGGAAAGCGGCGGACCTTCCTCGACATCCGCGGCGAGGTGCTGGACGGCGGCGAGCAGGGGCTGCTCTCGGTTGCCTTCGCGCCCGACTACGCGAGGAGCGGCCTCTTCTACGTCTACTTCACGACCAACGGCGGCGACATCGCCATCGAGGAGTACCGGCGGGCCACCCCGAAGCGTGCGGACCGCGGCAGCGCGCGGCGGATCCTGACCGTCAACCACCCCGGCGAGTCGAACCACAACGGGGGTCAGGTCCAGTTCGGGCCGGACGGCTTCCTCTACGCGGGGACCGGCGACGGCGGCGGCGCCGGCGACCCCGATAACAGCGCGCAGGACCCGGGCAGCATGCTCGGCAAGATCCTGCGGATCGACCCCAACCCCGGCGGCTCGCCTTCGACCGAGGTCTACTCGCTCGGCCTGCGCAACCCCTTCCGCTTCTCCTTCGACCTGGTCTCGGCGAGGCAGCCGCGGATCGTCATCGGCGACGTCGGCCAGAATCGCTTCGAGGAGGTCGACTACGAGACGCTGGCCGGCGCGCGCGGGGCCAACTTCGGCTGGAACGACTTCGAGGGGTTCTCCCCCTTCGAGGGCGCGGATCCGCCCGGCCCGTCCCGCCACGACCGCCCGATCAAGGTCTATTCGCTCGGCGGCGAGCGGTGCGCGCTGATCGGCGGCTACGTCGTCCGCGCCCGCTCGCTCAAGGGCCTCTTCAAGCGCTACGTCTACGGCGACTTCTGCGCCGGCAAGCTGCGGGCCTTCACCCCGAAGCTCGGCGGGGCGAAGCGCGACCGCGGCCTCGGCCTGCGGGTGCCGTCCCTGACCTCGTTCGGCGAGGGGCCCGGCGGCTCGCTGTACGCGACCTCCCTCGACGGGCCCGTCCTCCGGGTGGTCTCGAAGCGCGGCAAAAAGCGCTAAGGCGGTGGAGGCTCATAACCTCTCGCGGCCCGGCCGTTCAGCGGAGGGCGCCTCGACATGCGAACCACCTTCAGTCGACGCCAGATCGAGACAGTCATCGCTGCGATGCTCGCGGCCGTCGCCGCGATCGTCGGCCTGAGCAGCCGCGACGACGACGACCGGGTCGGCCCCAGGGTGCTCGCGCTCGAGAAGGTGGGCCGCTTCGACCAGCCCGTACACCTGGCCCAGCCGCCCGGCACGGGCTCGCCGCTGTTCGTGGTGGAGCGCCACGGCACGGTCCGGGTGATCGCTGACGGCCAGGTCCGGCGCAGGCCCTTCCTGGACCTCCGCCGGCAGGTCAAGCACCAGGGCAAGGGCGGCGAGCAGGGCCTGCTCGCCATCGCCTTCCCGCCGGACTACGGCGAGAGCGGCCTCTTCTACGTCAGCTACACGGACCGCCGCGACGCGCTCCGCATCGTCGAGTTCCGCCGGCAGCAGGGCGACGAGCTGCGAGCCGATCCGCGCAGCGCGCGCCTGGTCCTGCGGATCCCCCAGCCGACGCCCAAGCATCACGGCGGCATGCTCGTCTTCGGCCCCGACAAGAACCTCTACATCGGCTCGGGTGACGGCGGCCCCAGCGGCGACCCCCGCGACGTCGGCCAGAACAAGGGAACCCTCCTCGGCAAGATCCTCCGCATCGACCCCCGGCGGGGGTTCCGCCCGGGCACCGTGGCCCCGCCGGCGGAGAAGCCGAAGCGCAGCGGGAAGGGCGCCGGCGGGAAAGGCTCCGATCAGCGCAAGGACGGGGCCGGCAAGGGGAAGAAGGGCGGAAAGCCCGCGCCGATGACCCCGCGCAAGCCGCCGCCGTACACGATCCCCGACGACAACCCGCTCGTCGGGCGCCCCGGCCGCGACGAGATCTTCTCCTACGGGCTCCGCAACCCGTGGCGCTTCTCGTTCGACCGCGCCGAGGACCGCATCGCGATCGCCGACGTCGGCGACATCCGCTTCGAGGAGATCAACATCCTGCCGATCGGCAAGGCCCGGGGCGCGAACTTCGGCTGGTCGGACTACGAAGGGAACGCACCCCTCAAGGGCCGGATCCCGCGGAGCCGCACCGTGAAGCCCACCTTCGTCTATCCCCACGGACGCCGGCGCTGCGCGGTGACCGGCGGCTACGTCGTCCGCGACCCGCGACTGTCGGGGATCAAGGGCCGCGAGATCGTCGGCAGGTACGTCTTTGGCGACTTCTGCGCCCAGCGCATCTATGCCTTCCGCCCCCGCACGGACAAGGTCGGCAAGGAGCGCAAGCTCCGATTCGAGCTACCCGGCGTCACGTCCTTCGCCGAGGACCGCTCCGGCCGCATCTACGTCCTCACCTACGGGGTCAGCGGCCGCGGGACCGTCTACCGGATGACGGTCAGGCGCAAGCCGGTCAAGGACTGATGCAAGCGGCCGGTTTGTCCGGGCAACGAGGGCGGGCGGTCCGGGCCGCACCGGAGATAGATCGCGTTTGGCGAGTTACGCACCGACGTGGGTGCAAAAATCGCCAAGAGCAGCGCCCCCGCCCGGACCACCCCTCCTCGTCGCCGTTTTCGTCGCGCCCTACCGCGGCAGCGCCGGGGCCAGGATCCGGTAGGCCTTGATTCCGAGCCCGAGGCGCTCCCGGTCCTCGGTCACCGCCGGATCCAGCCCCGTCAGCTCGCGCACCCGGTCCAGGCGGTAGGCGACCGTGTGGCGGTGGGCGTAGATGGCGCGGGCGGTCGCGTTCA
>DASSYK010000068.1:0-10728 GCA_035703345.1 Solirubrobacterales bacterium | reverse complement strand
GGGCCCGCGCCCGGCTCGGCGTAGGCGGCACCGCGCTCGGCCAGCTCCTGCGCGCGCTCGCCGGCCTCGCGCTCCTCCTCTCCCGGGTGGGTGTCGGGGGAGCGTTCATCGACGGCGTACCAGCCCGGCACCAGCTCACCGACGACGTAGAGGTGGTCGTAGAGCGAGGCGAGGTCGGGCTCCGGGGAGGCGTCCGCGAACTCGACCGCCGCGAGCACGTCGGCCTCGGCCTGGGCGCGGATCTCGGAGACGTCGTCCTCGCTCAGGACGCCGTCGGCGACCAGGCGCGCGGCGAAGGTCTCGACGGGATCCCGCCGCTGCCATTCCTCGACCTCCTCCTTGCGGCGATAGACCTCGGGGTCGGCGGCGGAGTGGCCGCGGTAGCGGTAGGTGAAGGCCTCGACCAGGGTCGGCTTGCGGTCCTCGCGTGCAAGGCGGATGTGCTCGGCGACCGTCTCGCGCACCGCGAGGACGTCCATGCCGTCGACCCGCACCCCCGGGACGCCCATGCCCTCCGCTTTGTGCGAGAGGTCGGTGACGGCGGAGTGGCGCTCGATCGCGGTCCCCATCCCGTAGAGGTTGTTCTCGACCAGGAACACCACCGGCAGGCTCCAGAGCGCGGCCAGATTCATCGTCTCGCCGAAGTTCCCGGTGTTCGAGGCGCCGTCGCCGAACATGCAGACCGTGACCGAGTCCTCGCCCTTGTAGTCGGAGGCGAGCCCGAGGCCGGCCGCCAGCGGCAGGTTGCCGCCGACGATCCCGTAGCCGCCCATGAAGCGCCGCTCGAGGTCGAAGATGTGCATCGAGCCGCCGCGGCCGCCCGAGGTCCCGTCGACGCGGCCGAAGAGCTCGGCCATCACCCGCTTCGGGTCGGTGCCGCGGGCGATCGCGTGGCCGTGGGTCCGGTAGGTTCCGATCAGGTAGTCGTCCGGCCGCATCACGGACGTGGTGCCGACGATCGTCGCCTCCTCGCCGATCGCCAGGTGGAGGAAGCCTCCGGCCTTGGCCTTCTGGTACTGACGCCCCGCCTCCTCCTCGAAGCGGCGGATCAGCGCCATCGTCGCCAGCAGCTCGCGGCAGGTGGCCCCGTCAGGGAGCTTCAGCTGCGGGCGCCCGTCGCCGCCGGCGCGCGCCGGCATGCCTTCTTCGGTCCTGTCCTCGGTCTCGACGCTGTTCCCATCGCCCACGCTCTCAGCGTACCCCGATCGACCTCCCGGCTAGACACGATTTGGACCTGGTGGCGGAAAGTCCGGACCGCGTGGCGCCCAGGCGGCGGCGGCTTTCGCCGCGTCACACCGATACGGCGGCGGCTTTTGCCGCCGCCTCGAGCAGGTCGTCGCCCCAGAAGAGCTCGCCGCCCACGGCGACCGTGGGGACTCCCTCGACCCCGAGCTCCAGCGCCTCGTCCGTGGCGCTTCGCAGCCTGTCCTTGACCGAGGCCGTCTCCATCCCCTTCAGCACCGCCTTGGGGTGGAGCTCGCACGCGGCGGCGGCGATCAGGACGCTGTCGGGGTCCGAGAGGTCCCTGCCGGCGGCGAAAGCCTGCCGGAAGGCGGCGAGGCTGAAGGAGACGACGCGGCCGGACTCCTTCGCGTAGGTCGCGGCCCGGATCGGGCTGAGGCTGTAGTTGTCGATGGGCCAGCCCTCCGGATAGAGGACCTTCGGCAGGCCGCGCTCGTCCGCGCGGCGCTGGATCTCCTCGAAGTCCGCGCTCCTCTCCTCCTCGAACGACCACGGCCGGCGCCCGGTCGCCTTGAGGATGTGCCCGAACGAGATCGGGACCCATTCGGGCTGCTCCGCCCCCGCCTCCGCGAAGACGCCGCTGATCCGCTCCGCCGCGAGGTACGCGTACGGGGAGTTGAAGTCGTAGTAGAAGCGGGCGCGGGACGGCTTCGCCATCAGGCGGGACGGTCCCTAGGCGTGGATCGCCCAGCCCTCGACGGCCCTGGCGCCGTCGAGAATCGCCTCGGACATGGTCGGGTGTGGGTGGATGATTCGCGCCAGCTCGGGATAGCCGCCTTCCAGGGCCATCACGTCGACGAACTCGCCGATCATGTCGCAGGCGATGTTGCCGACGATGTGGGCGCCGAGGATCTCGCCGTAGGCGGGGTCGCCGACGATCTTGACCAGGCCCGCGCGGTCGTCGTAGACGACGGAGGCCCCGGCGCCGCCGAGCTTGAACTTGCCGATCTTGACGTCCTTGCCGGCGGCCTTCGCCTCCTCCTCGGTCATGCCGACGCTCGCGACCTGCGGGTGGCAGAAGGTCGCGCCCGGCACCAGGTGGAGGTCGATCGGATGGGTCTCCGCGCCGGCGATCGTCTCGGCCGCGATCTCCCCCTCGAGCGATGCCTTGTGGGCGAGGGCGGGGCCCCGGACCATGTCGCCGATCGCGAACACGCCGTCGGCGCTGGTGCGCTGGAGCTCGTCGATCTTGACGCGGCCGTCGTCCTCGAGCTGCACCCCCGCGGCCTCGAGACCCAGGCCCTCGACATCGGGCTTGCGGCCCCCGGCGATCACGAGGTAGTCGGCCTTGACGTCGTTGTCGCCCGCCTTGACGCTGACGCCGTTCTTCTGCGCGTCGACGCCCTCGACCTTGGTGCCCGTGAGGATGTCGATGCCGTCCTTCTTGAACTGGCGCTCGACCACCCGGGCCATGTCCTTGTCCTCCGCGGGCAGGATCTGGTCGAGCATCTCGACCAGCGTCACCTTCACGCCCATCCGGGCGTAGGCCGAGGCGATCTCGGCGCCGGACGCGCCGGCGCCCGCCACCACCAGGGCCTTCGGCATCTTCTCGAGCGACCAGGCGCCCCACGTGTCGAGCACGCGGTCGGAGAAGTCGATTCCCGGGATCGCCATCGCGACGGAGCCGGTGGCGAGGATGATCGCCTTCGCCTCGTGGGTCTCGTCGCCGACCCTGACCTTGCCTCCGCCGGCGAGACTGCCCTCTCCGTCGATGAAGTCGATCTTGTTCTTCTTCCAGAGCATCGAGACGCCGTCCTCGAGCGTCTTCGAGACCTTCGCCCGGCGCTCTTGGACCGCCTTCCAGTCGATCGAGACGCCGCTCGCCTTGATCCCCAGCTCGCCCCCCGACTCGTTGACCTCGGAGAAGACCTGGGCGGTGTGCAGCACGGTCTTCGCCGGGATGCACGCGTAGTTGAGGCAGCGGCCGCCGGCCTTGTCGCGCTCGACGACGGCGGTCTTCTGGCCGAGCTGCGCGGCGCGGATGGCCGCCACGTATCCCCCCGGGCCGCCTCCGATCACGATCGTGTCGTAGCTCGCCATCTGGATTCGACTCTATCGGAGAGGTGTGGCCCGGCCGCCGTCGCCTACTCGTCGGAGAGCGGATCGCTGGCGGCCGGGTCGCCGGCGGGCTCGTCGACCGTCTCGAGGACACCGAGCAGCTCGGTCACGCGGCACACCAGCAGCCGCTCCTCGTCGACCTCGACCCAGCTCCCCGCGGTCGACGGGAAGACGACGTGATCGCCGGGGCGCACGGGCATCCGCACCCCCGCCGACTCCCACCAGTCCACCCCGCTGCCGATCGCCAGGACGATCCCGTGCTGGGGCGGGTCCTCCTGCGCGCCGGCGGGCACGACGAGGCCCGAGCGGCGCATGCGGTCGGGGTCGAGCTCTTTGATCACGACCCTGTCGAAGAGGGGCTTCAGCTGATGGCGCGCCACCTCAGGCCCCCGGCCGTTCCGGCATCTGGATCCTCGCCATCGCCTTGATCATGAAATAGAAGAGCGCGCCGAGCCCGCCGAGCAGCGCGATTGAGCCGATCCCCTGCAGCAAGGAGAGCCTCTGGGCGCCCACCAGCCCGGCGGCGGTGCTCAGCATCAGCAGCACGAGGAGCATCTGGAAGCCGAGGACCGCCCAGTAGCGGGCCCGCCACATCCCGAGGGCCATCATCCACAGCACGACGGAGAAAGCGGCCAGCGGCAGCGGCGTCGGCTCGGATCCGCGCACCTCGACGCCGCCGATCGCGGCGACCACCGCGGACGCGGTGAAGACGAGGGCGATCAGGCCGGAGATGACGGCGCCCACCGTCAGGACCTGCGGCCGCTCGCCCTCGGCCAGCGGCTCGAGCCGGGAGCGCGCCTCGGCGTTGCGCTCCTCCGCCCGGCGGGCCATCCGCTCCTGAAAGCCCTCTTCCGGCTCCGCCGCGGTTGCGCTCGCCGCGACGGTCCCGTCCCGCGGCTCGCCGTGCCCGCCGCGCCGCTTGCGCTTGCGGAGCTCGCCGCGCTTGCGCTCGCGGTTCGCCATCAGGGGGCCTCCGCCTTGACGGCTGCGTCGATCGGGGCCGAGAGCGAGCGCGCCGCCGCGGCAGGGTCGAAGGCGTCGCGGATCGCCCGTACGACGCAGATCCGCCGCGCGCCGGCGGCGATCACCTGATCCACGTTCGAGGGGTCGATGCCGCCGATCGCGAACCAGGGGAGCGTCGCCGTCTTCGCCGCGTGCGCGATCAGCTCCAGGCCGGTGCCGGGACGCCCCTCCTTGGTGGGGGTCTCCCAGATCGGGCCGACGCTGATGTAGTCGACCGGCTGCGAGTGCGCCGCCTCGATCTGCTCGGGTGAGTGGGTGGACAGCCCGACGATCGCGTCGGGGCCGAGGATCTCGCGCGCCTCCGCTGGCGGGACGTCGTCCTGGCCGACATGGACGCCGTCGGCGTCGAGCTCGCGCGCGAGGTGCGGATCGTCGTTGACGATGAAGGGAGCGCTGTAGATGTCGGCGACGCGCCTGAACGTCGCGGCCGAGCGCTCGATCGCTGCCGGAGGCCGTTCGCGGTCTCGCAGCTCGATGATCCCCGCGCCTCCCCCCAGGGCCGCACGCAGGAGCGCCTCTGGGCCCTTTCCGTTCGGGAGGGCGTCGCAGACGAAATAGAGGCGGGCCCACCCGAGCCGCTCGCGCCGGAGCGCGCCGATGCCCTCTGGCGGCGCCAATCTCGATGGCGGCGTGGTGGACCCGTTCACGGCGCCCAAGCCTAGGGCCTGGTGGCTCCCCGGGAGTACGATGGAAGCAGCAACGGGAGCCCACCAAGGGCTGAGAGGGCGGCTGAAGCGCCGCCGACCGTAGGAACCTGATCCGGGTAATGCCGGCGCAGGGATGGTTGGAGGCTCTTCACACGCCGCGCCACCGGAAGCGGCAATGACGGAACGCAGATCCTCATACGACGCGGTGATCATCGGCGGCGGGCTGATCGGGCTCGCCTGCGCCTGGCGCGCTGCGCGCCGCGGCCTCGACGTCCGGGTGCTCGAGCGCCGGCGGCCGGGCGCCGGCGCGAGCGGCGTCGCGGCCGGGATGCTCGCCCCGGCCGGGGAGGCGAGCTGGGGCGAGGATGCCCTGCTCGGGCTCGGGCTCGCCTCGCTGGAGCAGTGGCCGGGATTCGCCGCGGAGCTGGAGGCCGAGAGCGGGGAGAGGGCGGGCTACGCCCGCCCGGGCGCGCTGCACGTGGCGCTCGACCGCGACGAGGCCGAGGCGCTGCGCCGCCGACACGACCTTCACCGCCAGCTCGGGCTCGACTCGGAGTGGCTCCGCCCCAGCGGCTGCCGCCGGTTGGAGCCCGGCCTCGCCACGTCGGTCGCGGCCGGCCTGCACGTGCCCGGCGAGGGCGTCGCCGACCCGGTCGCGGCCACTGCCGCGCTGCTGTCCGCCCTCGCACGCCTCGGCGTCCCCGTGGACGAGGGCGCCGACGTGACGGGCCTCGAGCTCGGCTCCGGCGGCTGCGAGGTGGTCCTCGCGGACGGCGGCCGCGTCGCCGCCGGGCGCGTCCTCGTCGCGGCCGGAGCCTGGAGCGGTGCGGCGCCGTGGCTGCCCCCGGCTGACCGCCCGCCCGTGCGCCCGGTCAAGGGCGAGATCCTGACCCTGCGCAGCCGTGACGGGGAGGCCGCCTGCGAGCGGATCGTCGCCGGGGAGCGCGTCTATCTGGTGCCGCGCGAGGACGGTCGCCTGATCGTGGGCGCGACGATGGAGGAGCGCGGCTTCGACACGACGGTGACCGCGGGCGGGGTCCACGAGCTGCTGCGGGAGGCCTACCGCGTCCTGCCCGAGGTCGCCGAGCTGGAGCTGGTTGAGACCGGGGCGGGCCTGCGGCCGGGGACGCCCGACAACGCCCCGGTGATCGGGCCCGGATCGGACCCCCGGCTCGTGTTCGCGACCGGCCACCACCGCAACGGGGTGCTGCTGGCGCCCGTGACCGCTGAGGCGGTGTCGGCCCTCCTCGCTGCCGCCGAGCCGCACGTCGATCTTTCCCCCTTCTCGCCGGGGCGCTTCGCCCGGGCGGCCTCCGCGCAGGCGGTGGCGCGATGAGGATCCAGCTCAACGGCGAGGACGCGATCCTGCCCGACGACGCCACCGTCGCGATCGCGGTCACCGCCGCCGGCGCCCAGCTCGGCCCTCGCGGGCTCGCCGTCGCGGTCGACGGCGAGGTCGTGCCGCGCAGCGAGTGGGAGGGCACCCGGCTGGCGGACGGCCAGAACGTCGAGGTCGTGGCGGCGATCCAGGGAGGCTCCGGCGATGGCTTCGAGCTCGGCGGCCGCAGCTGGGGTTCCCGGCTCATCGTCGGCACCGGCGGCTTCCGCTCGCTCGAGCAGATGGAGCACGCCCTGGTTGCCTCCGGCACCGAGATCGTCACGGTGGCGCTGCGCCGGGTGGACCCCGACGCCGGGGGATCGGTGATCGACCTGGTCGACCGGCTCGGGCTCTTTCTGCTCCCGAACACGGCCGGCTGCTACACGGCGCGGGACGCGGTCCGCACCGCACGGCTCGCCCGCGAGGCCTTCGAGACGGACTGGGTCAAGCTCGAGGTGATCGGCGACGACCGCACGCTTTTCCCGGACGCGGTGGAGCTGCTCGAGGCGGCGGAGACACTGGTGGACGAGGGCTTCACGGTGCTGCCCTACACGAACGACGACCCGATCCTGGCGCGCCGCCTCGAGGACGCGGGCTGCGCGGCCGTGATGCCCCTCGGATCGCCGATCGGCTCCGGGATGGGAATCCGCAACCCCTACAACGTCCAGGTCATCACCGAGCGGGCCGGCGTGCCGGTGATCTGCGACGCCGGCATCGGGACCGCGTCCGACGCCGCGCTGGCGATGGAGCTCGGCTGCGACGGGGTGCTGCTGGCCAGCTCCGTCTCGCGCGCCGAGGACCCCGCCGGGATGGCGGTCGCCATGCGCCGCGCCGTCGAGGCCGGTTACGCCGCCCGCCTCGCCGGGCGCATCCCGCGCCGGCTGCACGCGGAGGCATCGACGCCGACCGAGGGCGCGCCCGGGCTCTGAGCGGTTGCCGCGGCCCCCGCGCGCGGTTATGCTCGGCTCGCGCCGGCGGGACGGCCGGGCTGACCAGGGGAGTCGGGATGGGCTCACGCCCACGCAACAGCAGGATCGGTATCGCGGTGTCGCTGGCGGCACTGGCATGCCTGGCGGCCCTGGCCGCGACCGCGTCGGGGATCCGCCCCGTCGGGGGCGACACGCGTGTGACCGTTCTGGGCGCGGACGGCGACGCGAACATCGGCATGACCGAGGCCCTCAACGACATCGCCTACAACTCGAAGCGGAACGAGTATCTGGCGGTGGTCACCGCCGACGCGGCCGGCACGGACGGCGACTACGAGATCTTCGGCCAGCGGCTCTCCGCGGCCGGCCAGCGGATCGGCGGCACCTTCAGGATCTCCCACGCGGACGCCGCGGGACGCGAATCCGTCAACGCCGCCGTCGCCTACAGCGCCAAGCGCAACGAGTACATGGTCGTCTTCAGGTCCGATCAGCTCGCGGCCGCCGGCGACAACGAGATCTTCGGCCAGCGCCTCTCGGCGACCGGCGCGGAGCTGGGTGGCGACATCCGCGTGTCGAACGCGCTCGACGCGGGGGCCAACCGCGATGCCGATCTCACGGACATCGAGGCCGATGCGAAGCGCGGCACCTACCTCGTCGCATTCGAGGCGGACGCCGCCACGGCCGACGGCGAGGACGAGATCTTCGTCCAGCGCCTGTCGGGAACCGGGGCGGAGCTCGGCGGGGACAGGCGGATCACGGCCGTGGGACCTGAGGGGGACGGCAACAGGGAAGCGGGGGCCCCTGTGGTCGCCTACGGCGCGAAGCGCGACCAGTTCCTGGTCGCCTACCAGGCCGACGCGCTGGTCAGCGACAAGGTCGAGATCTTCGCCCAGCGGATCGCCGGCGCCGATGGCGCCGAGGTCGGCGGCGACTTCCGGGTCTCGAGCATCGGCGCGGACGCCGACATCGTCCGTGACGTCGAGTTCCCGGCGATCGCCTACGGAGCGAAGAAGGACGGCTTCCTGGTCGTGTTCGCAGCCAACGGCCTTGCGGCGGTCAACGAGGAGGAGATCTTCGCCAGGCGCGTCTCGTCCGCCGGTGCCGCCCTGGGCGACGATTTCCGGGTCTCGGTCACCGGGGCCGACGGCGACGGTACTCGGGGGGCGGAGTTCCCCGATGTGGCGTACAGCCGAACCGGGGCGGAATACGTAGTCGCCTGGCACGCCGACGGCCTCACGACGAACAACGAGTTCGACATCTTCGGCCAGAGGATCGCCGCCGGCGGGAGGCTGCTGGACGGCAACTCCCAGATCTCGCGGATCGGCGCCGATGGAGACCCGGAGCGGCTCGCCTTCTTCCCCGCCCTCGCTGCCAGCACGAAGGCGAGCCAGATGATGTCGGTGTTCACGGCCGACGGGCTGCCGACCGACGACGAGTACGAGCTGTTCGGCCACCGGCTCTCGGCTCCGCGCTGCGGTGGCCGGCTCGCGACCATCACCGGCAGCTCGCTCAGGGACAAGCTCAAGGGCACGGGCAAGCGCGACGTGATCACAGGGCTCGGCGGTAACGACGTGATCAAGGGGCTCGGCGGCGGCGACTTCCTCTGTGGCGGCGCCGGCAGGGACAAGCTGGCCGGCGGCAAGCAGAAGGACCGGCTGATCGGCGGCGGCGGCAAGGACACCTGCTCGGGCGGTCCCAGCAAGGACCGCGCCCGCTCCTGCGAGCGCAGCGCGACGCTCTAGGCGAGCCGCTCCGCAGGACCAGCCGGCCGACGACCACGTCGACCGGTTATGCGAACATACGTTCTATGCGCTGGGAGGCTCAGAGCACGGAGAGAGAGGCCGAGCGGACCCTGCCCGGCCTCGACATCGAGCGCGTCCGCACCTTCGACGCGCCCGAGGCCCTCGGCACCCGCTTCCACGAGGTCCGAGCCAAGTCGGCCCTGAACAAGGTTCCGGGCAATTACCTCCCGTTCAACTGGACGGTGAACGCGTTCAGGGGCTGTTCCCATGCGTGCACCTACTGCAGCGCGGGGGACACGCGCGTGCTGCTCGCGAACGGCCAGGCCAAGCCGATCGCTGAAATCGAGGTCGGCGAGGAGATCTACGGTACGACTCGAGGTGAGAAGTACCGCCGCTACACGGCGACGAAAGTTCTAGCGCACTGGCGGACCCGTCAGGAGGCATTCAGGGTCACGCTGGAGGACGGCACCGAGCTGGTCGCAAGCGGCGACCACCGCTTCTGGACTCGGCGGGGCAAGTGGAAGCACGTGATCGGGGCGGAGTGCGGCGCGATGCGGAGGCCTCATCTGACCACGAACGACGAGCTTGCTGGCGTAGGGAAGTTCGCCGAGGCGCCTGACACCGATGCGCCTGTCTACCGTCGGGGGTATCTCTGCGGCTTGATTCGCGGGGACGCGAACCTCTCTTTCTATGACTACACGCCGCCGGGTCGACCCGAGCAGCGACTGCATCGCTTTCGGTTGGCTCTGACCGACTTCGAGGCTCTGAGGAGGGCACGGGAGTACCTGGCGGACCTCGACCTGGAGTCCGAGGAGTTCGTCTTCGCAGCGGCGACTGCCGGCCGCCGGGAGATCCGAGCCATCCGGCATCAGAGCCGAATGGCGTATGAGGCAATCACCGAAACCGTCGCCTGGCCGGGTCGAGCACCGCCTGGTTGGTGCAAGGGGTTCTTGGCCGGGATCTTCGACGCGGAGGGGAGCTACAGCTGCGGTGTCTTCCGTATTGCGAATTGCGATCGCGACATCATCGACTGGACCGAGTGGTGCCTCAGGAGATTGGGCTTCTCCTACGTCATCGAGCCGACGGGGAAGGAAAACGGCCTGACCCATGTTCGGCTGACCGGTGGACTGAAAGAGGCCCTGCGTTTCTTCCACCTGGTCGATCCGGCGATCACCCGGAAGCGCTCGATCGAGGGAGTAGCGTTGAAGAGCGACGCTCGGCTGCGAGTGGAGTCGATCGAGCCTGTCGGAGAGGTCGAGCTCTTCGACATCACCACCGGTACCGGCGATTTCATCGCCAACGGCGTCGTCAGCCACAACTGCTTCGCCCGCAACACCCACACCTACCTCGACCTCGACGCGGGCCGCGACTTCGAGCGGGAGATCATCGTCAAGGTCAACGTGCCCGAGCTGCTGCGGGCCGAGCTCAGCCGGGCCCGCTGGAAGCGCGAGCTGGTCGCGTTCGGGACGAACACCGACCCCTACCAGTGGGCCGAGGGCCGCTACGAGCTGATGCCGCCGATGCTCCAGGCGCTGCGCGACACTCGCACCCCGGTCTCCGTCCTGTCGAAGTCGCCGCTGCCGCTGCGTGACCTCGAGCTCTACAAGGAGATCGCCGAGGTCGCCGACGCGAGCGTGAACTTCTCCGTGCCGACCCTCGAGGAGAAGGCCTGGCGCGAGACCGAGCCGCACACCCCGCACCCGCGCAAGCGG
>DASSYK010000135.1:0-13225 GCA_035703345.1 Solirubrobacterales bacterium | reverse complement strand
TGTTGCTGGCGGCCCGCGGGCGGCGCTCGCGGGACGACCGGCCGGCGATGGATCCGCCCCCCGATCCCCCGGCGCGCGAGCCCCGCGGCGAGCGCAGGAGCCGGGCGAAGCGGGAGCGGAGGCCGGCCCAGCGGACACCGGAGGAGAGGCGCAAGATGCACGAGGAGCGGATGCGAAGGCGGAGCGAGGGGGACTCGTGATCCTGACCGTCACCCTCAACGCCGCGATCGACCGCACCGTCGCCGTCCCGAGCTTCCGCCAGGGCCACCGCCACCGCGCGGTCGAGGCCAGCACCGTGGCGGGCGGCAAGGGGATCAACGTGGCGCGGGCGCTGAAGCTGCTCGACCGCCCGGTGATCGCCACCGGCCTCGCCGGCGGCCCGACGGGCGCCCGGCTGATGGAGCGCCTCGCCGAGGAGGCCATCCTCACCGACTTCACCTGGATCGCCGGAGAGTCGCGCACGAACCTGGCCGTCGTCGATCCGACCAGCGGCGAGCAGACCGAGATCAACGAGCGCGGACCCGACGTCTCCGCCGAGGAGCTCGACCGGTTCATGGCGAAGCTGCTCTACCTCGCCCGCGGCGCGCGGATCTGCGTGATCGCGGGCAGCCTGCCGCCGTCCGTCCCTTCCTCGTTCGCGGCGCAGATGGTGGGCGAGCTGAAAGCGCTGGGTGTGGAGACGATCCTCGACACCGAGGGCGGGCCGCTGCTGGACGGCCTCCGCGCCGGCCCGTCCGCGGTGACGCCGAACGTGAGCGAGGCGGAGGGAGCGGTGGACCACGAGTTCAACGACCGCGAGGATCTCGTCGCGGGGCTGCGCAGCCTCGTCGAGCTCGGCGCCCGCGACGCGGTGATCACCCGCGAGTCGGGCTGCGTCGCCTCTCTCCTCGAGGAGGGTGAGCACCGGCGCCTCTACGAGGTCACCGCCCCGGCGCTGGAGCCGGTCGCCGCGGTCGGCTCCGGGGATGCCTTCCTCGCCGGCTTCGTCGCCGCTCGCTTCGACGGCCGACCCCCGCGCGAGGGCCTGCGCTTCGCGGTCGCCTGCGGCGCCGAGTCCACCCAGCACTTCGGCGCCGGCACGATCGACCCGGGCGAGGTGGAGGCGATCGCCGAGCGCGTCGAGATCCACAACCTCGACACGCCCGCCGCGGTTCGTTAGCGTCCACCAGCCGGCGGGTTGACCGGTGTTATCCTCGGGAAGGCGTTGGAGCGGGTTCCTGAACAACGCCGTAAAGAGCGTGAATCAGCCGTTTTCGCCCCGGCCCGCCGGGGTTTTTTCGTCCGCGAACGATCGTAGGGTGGCCGAATGGAAATAGAGATCGGTAGGGGCAAGAAGGGCCGCAGGGCCTACGGGTTCGACGACATCGCGATCGTGCCGTCGAGGCGGACGCGCGACCCCGACGACATCGACATCACCTGGACCCTGGGTCCCTACCGCTTCGAGCTGCCGCTGCTGGCCTCCGCGATGGACGGGGTCGTCAGTCCCGAGACCGCCGGGATCATCGGCAAGCTCGGCGGGCTCGCCGTCCTCAACCTGGAGGGCATCTGGTCGCGCTACGAGGACGCCGACGAGAAGCTCGCCGAGATCGCCAAGGCGCCGAAGGACGTGGCGACGCGCAAGATGCAGGAGATCTACATGGAGCCGGTCAAGCCGGAGCTGATCGCCCAGCGCGTCGAGGAGATCAAGTCCCAGGGCGTCGTCGCCTGCGGTTCGCTGACTCCCCAGAAGGTCTCCGACTACCACGAGGTGGCGCTCGAGGCCGGGCTCGACATCCTCGTGATCCAGGGCACGGTCATCTCCGCCGAGCACGTCTCGGAGACGAGCGAGCCGCTGAACCTGAAGGAGTTCATCGCCGAGGTGCCGGTGCCGTGCGTCGTCGGCGGCTGCGCCTCCTACAACACCGGGCTCCACCTGATGCGGACCGGCGCGGTCGGCGTGCTGGTCGGGGTCGGCCCCGGCGCGGCGTGCACCACGCGCGGCGTGCTCGGGCTCGGCGTCCCGCAGGCGACGGCGATCGCCGACGTCGCGGCCGCCCGCTCGCAGCACATGATGGAGACGGGCACCTACTGCAACGTCATCGCCGACGGCGGCATGCGCACCGGCGGCGACATCTCCAAGGCGATCGCGATGGGCGCGGACGCGGTGATGATCGGCTCGCCTCTCGCTCGCGGCAAGGAGGCTCCGGGCCGCGGCTTCCACTGGGGCATGGCGACCTTCCATCCCTCGCTGCCGCGGGGGGCGCGGGTCTCGACCCAGCAGGACGGGACGCTCGAGGAGATCCTGATGGGCCCGGCCCAGGAGAACGACGGCACCTTCAACCTGATGGGCGCCCTGCGGACCTCGATGGCGACCTGCGGCTACGCCGACATCCCCGAGTTCCACCGCGCCGAGGTGATGGTGGCGCCGGCGCTGATGTCGGAGGGCAAGAAGCTCCAGACGGAGCAGTCGGTCGGCATGGGCTCGAACGGCCGCGCCGCGGTCTCAAACGCCGTCGCGGTATCGGATGACTGACGCCCAGCGGGCGGCGGCGGTAACCGAAGACAGCGCGGCGCGCGTCCACGTCCCGGAGCGCAGCGCTCCGGGGGCCGATCCCGAGATCGTCGTCACCAGGGCACCCGAGGGGACGGCGGCGACCGAGGAGGTCCTGGTCCTCGACTTCGGGGGGCAGTACTCGCAGCTGATCGCGCGGCGGATCCGCGAGTGCGGCGTGTTCAGCGAGCTGCTGCCGCACGACGTGCCGATCGAGAGGATCAAGGAGCGCCGGCCGCGGGCCCTGGTGCTCTCCGGCGGCCCCGCGTCCGTCTACGCCGAGGGTGCCCCGCCGCTCCGCAAGGAGCTGCTCGAGCTCGGGATCCCCGTGCTCGGCATCTGTTACGGCATGCAGCTGATGGTCCACGAGCTCGGAGGCCGCGTCGAGCAGGCGCCCGCCGGTGAGTTCGGCCGAGCCGAGCTCACTCTGCGCGATGGGGGAGGGCGCCTGCTCGAAGGCCTCCCTCCGAGCCAGCAGTGCTGGATGAGCCACCGCGACACCGTCTTCGAGCCACCTCCCGGGTTCACCGCGCTCGCATCGAGCCCCGAATCCCCGGTCGCCGCGACCGAGGATTCCGCGCGCGGCCTCTACGGGATCCAGTTCCATCCCGAGGTCGTCCACACCCCGCACGGCACCGAGGTGCTCACCCGCTTCCTGCGCGACATCGCGGGTTGCGGGGAGCGCTGGTCGCCGGCGTCCGTGATCAACGAGCAGGTCGAGGCGATCCGCGCCCAGGTCGGAGAGTCGCGCGCGATCTGCGGCCTCTCGGGCGGCGTCGACTCGGCCACCGCCGCGCTGCTCGTCCACGAGGCGATCGGCGACCGTCTCACCTGCGTATTCGTCGACCACGGGATGATGCGCATGAACGAGGCCGATCAGGTCGTCGAGGCCTTCCGCGACCGCATCGGCGTCAACCTGATCCACGTCGACGCGAGCGACCGCTTCCTGGCGCGGCTCGCCGGGGTCGACGACCCCGAGACGAAGCGCAAGATCATCGGCGAGGAGTTCATCCGCGTCTTCGAGGAGGAGGCCGCGAAGATCGAGGACGCCGGCTTCCTCGTCCAGGGGACGCTCTACTCCGACGTGATCGAGTCCGGGGGCGACGGGCGCGCGGCGGCGACGATCAAGTCCCACCACAACGTTGGCGGCCTCCCCGAGGAGATGGAGATGAAGCTGGTCGAGCCGCTCCGCACCCTCTTCAAGGACGAGGTCCGTGCCGTCGCCGCCGAGCTCGGCCTGCCCCAGCGCCTCGTCTGGCGCCAGCCCTTCCCCGGCCCGGGCCTCGCGATCCGGGTCGTCGGCGGCGAAGTCACCCGCGAGCGCCTCGACATCCTCCGCGAGGCCGACGCGATCCTCCAGGAGGAGGTCCGCGCCGCCGACCTCTATCGCGAGCTCTGGCAGTCCTTCTGCGTCCTGCCGGTCGTCCGCTCCGTCGGCGTCCAGGGCGACGAGCGCTCCTACGCGTATCCGATCGTGATCCGCGCCGTCACCTCCGACGACGCGATGACCGCTGACTGGGCCCGCCTTCCATACGACCTCCTCGAGCGAGTCTCCAACCGCATCATCAACGAGTGCCGCGGCGTGAACCGGGTCACCCTCGACATCACGTCGAAGCCGCCGGGCACGATCGAGTGGGAATAGCGACGGGCGGGACCCAGGCGCCGCTGGAGAGGACGGCGAAGATGCCGAGGAGCTCCATCAGCGTCGGCGTCGGCCCGCCGGGGAAGCGGCTGTCCCGCCTTGCTGTTCCATGGGAACACTTAGTCGGGACAGCCGCTCCTCGCCCGCCGGGTTCCTGCCGTTGGTGCCGGGCCCGGCAGGTCGGGACGGCGGTCGCATGGAGGGGCGGGCGTCAGGGCGCCGAGACCGCGGCCGCGATGAAGTCGAGGTCGTCGGCGACGCGGGCGAAGACGACGGGCGAGAACGCGAGGCCGCAGATGCCGGGCCCGAAGGAGACTGTGCCGACGAGGCGCGGGCCGCCGGGCGTGTCGGCGACGAGGGGGCCGCCGCTGTCGCCGCCGCACGGGGAGGTGCGCGGGGCGTAACGGCCCTTCTTCAGGCGGGCGCCCTGGGCGCAGATCATCGAGACGCCCATGAAGGACTTGCCGTAGACCGCGAAGCACTTCCGCTTCGGCCGGACCGCGAGATTCGTGCTCTTGAGGAAGCCGGGCAGCTTGCGGTGGAAGATCGTGGTGGCGCCCCAGCCCGCCACGCGCAGGGGGAGGCGCGGGGCGGTCGCCGTGAAGTCCTCGCCGGGGGTAGCGAGGGCGACGGGCGGGGCGGAGGTGGGGGTCGCGAGCCTGAGGATGGAGAGGTCGTGGCGGAGCGGCGGGGACGAGACGAACTTGGCGGCGACGGCATGGACCTGGCCGACCGATGGGTCGCGGAGGTCGGGCCGCCCGGTGACGACCCGCAGCTTGCCGACATTGATCCCGACGGCGCAGTGGCCGGCGGTCAGGACGTGGTTGGCGTCGAGGACCGAGCCGCTGCAGTGGAAGCGCCCGCTCTGCAGGATCGCGGCGGCGAAGGGCCATTGGGAGAAGTCGGCGGGTTCGCCGCCGAGGATGTAGCGGGGAGGCTCCGGCGAGGCCTCGGCGGTCGCGGCGGCCGGCCCGACCAGTGCCGCGCACGCGAGCAGCGCGACGACGATCTTCTTTCCCTGCCCCGGCATGGGAATGAGGCTAGCGTGGCCCGAAGGACGGGCGGATGCGCGGCGGCGGAGGACTGCCGGCGGACGCGACGCCCCGCCTCACCGGATCAGGAGAAGCTGTCCCAGTACTGCAGCGTGGGGTACGGGTCGACCGGAGAGCCGCCGGAGTACCAGCCCTTGCCCGTCCAGATCTCGAAGTGGAGGTGGCATCCGGAGGCGTTTCCGGTCTCGCCCACCTTGCCGACGAACTGGCCCGCCGCAACCTGCTGGCCCTTGGCGACCTTCGCCGGCGCCAGGAGGTGCATCATCACGTAGTCCTCCTTGACGCCCGTGCCGTCGATCACGAGATAGTTGCCGGCCGAGCCCTGGTAGCCGCGGTACTCGACGACGCCGCCGTGCGGGGCGACCATCGGGGTGCCGCAGGCGGCGAATACGTCCTGCCCCTGGTGGATGTGACCGGCGCGGCCGGCGCCGAAGCGGGCGTTGACGTCGCCGTAGTTGTGGGCCCCGCGGACCGGGAAGCGGTACGCCAGCTGCGCCGCACGCAGCTGGGCGCGGGTGCCGATGGAGAAGGCGGCGGTCGACTCGTTCGTCTGGCCGAAGGTGTCCGCGATCCGGACCGGGCCGCTGACCGCGCCCTGGGCGACGAACGCGAGCACGGCGCCGTTCGGCTTCACGATCGGGTTCTTGTCCTTGGCGCGCTTGCCGTCCGCGCGGGGCAGGGACACGACCCTCGTGTTGCCGAGGTCCGTGCCGACGAGGCGGATCTTGGACCTCGGAATGCCCGTGGAGGGCCCGATGCAGTTGGTCACGCACTGGATCGCGGTGACGGTGGGGGCGCCGGGCGCAGCGGCTCCACCGCCCGTGGGCGCGACCTGGGCAAGCGCCGCTCCGCTCGCGCTGAGCGAGACCGTGCCGGCGATCGCCAACAGCGTCGCCATCCGCCTGGAGGCGGCGCGGGTGCGCTTGTTCGAAGTTACGGCTCTCACTCTTTCCAGGGCCTACGGGGTTAGCTGGCGGGCTCGCGCCGAAAGAGCGGCGCTACGAACTACCTGGTTCGATTCGCCCCCGGGGACGCATGACCTCCCGTCCCCAGCGGTTCCCCCGCTCCCCGGCGCCGTGGCGACGGGGATTGGGCCGTTGATGGCGCGGGAGTATAGCCACCGTGCAGGCGGCGCTCGATCTCGAGCCGCTGGCCGCGCAGGGCTGACGGCGGGAGCCGACGACGGCTATCATCACCCGCCTGTCGCGCCCTCGGTGCGGCGCTTTTTATGAGCACGGCCATCAAGACCTACCAGGCGAACGCCCAGGACCGCGAGCGCGGGTGGTATCTCGTCGACGCCGAAGGCAAGACCCTCGGCCGGCTGGCGACCCAGATCGCGGACGTCCTGCGCGGGAAGCGCAAGCCGACCTACACGCCTCACGTCGACGTGGGCGACTTCGTGATCGTGATCAACGCGGAGAAGATCGCGGTCACCGGCAAGAAGCTCGAGGACAAGCGCTACTACCGCCACTCGGGCTACCCCGGCGGCATCCGCCACCGGACCCTCGGCGAGATGCTGCAGCGCCAGCCCGAGGAGGTCATCCGCAAGGCCGTCAAGGGGATGCTCCCCCGTAACCGGCTCGCGCGCCAGCAGCTGCGCAAGCTGAAGGTCTACGCCGGGGCCGAGCATCCGCACCAGGCCCAGAAGCCCGCAACGCTGGAGATAGAGACTTGATCGACGAAGAGCGCCAGGACGAGCAGGAGCAGCCGGCCGAGCCGGTGGCCGAGGACGCGGCCGCCGAGGAGGCCGCCGCGCCCGAGGAGACACCCCCCGCCGAGGCTCCGGCCGAGGCCGAGACCCCCGCCGAGGAGGCCGCTCCCGCCGAGGCCGAGGAGGCCCCTGCCGAGGAGGACGCTCCGGCCGAGGCCGAGGAGGCCCCCGCCGAGGAGGCCGCTCCGGCCGCCCAGGAGCCTGGCGAAGACTCGCCAGGGGAGCCGAGCGGAGCCTCAGCAGCCCCCGCGAGCGCGCCGCAACCGGCCGGCCCCGGACGCGCAGGGGAGGAGCCGGCCAAGAAGAAGAAGGACGTCGTGCCCGGCGCCGAGCTCGAGCCGATCGCGATCGAGCCCGAGCAGCAGCTGGACGCCGAGGAGCGCGCCCGCCGCGAGGCCGAGGAGGAGGAGCGAGCGCGCCGCGAGGCGGAGCTGACCGCCGAGGAGGAGCAGGCCCCGCTGGCCGCCAAGCCCGCGAAGCTCTCGGGCGACGCCCGCTTTCTCGCCACCGGCAAGCGCAAGTCGTCGGTCGCCCGCGTGATCCTGACTCCTGGCAGCGGCTCGGTCCAGGTGAACCAGCGCCAGCTCGACGAGTACTTCCCGCGCCCCTACCTCCAGTCGGTCGCCAAGCAGGCGCTGGTGCAGAGCGGCTACGAGAGCAACGTCGACGTGCGCGTCCGCGTGCACGGCGGCGGGATCTCCGGCCAGGCCGCCGCGGTGCGCCACGGGATCGCCAAGGCCCTGTGCGACGTCAACCCGGAGCTGCGCCCCGAGCTGAAGCGCCGCGGGATGCTGACGCGCGACGCTCGCGTCAAGGAGCGCCGCAAGGCGGGCCTCAAGAAGGCGCGCAAGCGCCCGCAGTTCTCGAAGCGCTAGCGAGGCGGACATGGCGACGCGCGAACTCTTCGGGACCGATGGGGTCCGGGGGGCGGTCGGCGAGTTCCTGACGGCGGAGCTGGCCCTGCGACTCGGGCGTGCAGCCGTGCTCGCGTGCGAGGCCGAGCGGCCGCAGGTCCTGATCATCCGCGACACGCGCGAGTCGGGCCCGATGCTCGAGAGCGCGCTCGCGTCCGGAATCGCGTCGGGCGGCGGCGAAGCGCTGCTGGGCGGCGTGCTGCCCTCGCCGGCGGCATCGGTCCTGACCCGCCGCCTCGGCTTCGACCTCGCGGCCGTGGTGTCCGCCTCCCACAACCCCTACGCCGACAACGGCATCAAGTTCTTCGGCCCCGCGGGTCGCAAGCTCGACGACGACGCCGAGGCGGCCATCGAGGCCCGGCTCGACGATCCCGCGCCCGCCGCTGCGGGGACGACCCGGACGCTCGAGGGCGCGGCCGACGACTACCTGCGCGAGCTGCGCAGCGCCTTCCCGCTCGACCTCTCCGGCCGGAGGATCGTGCTCGACTGCGCCAACGGCGCCACCTACCGGGTGGCCCCCGCGATCTTCCGGGCGCTCGGCGCCGACCCGGAGGTCCTCTGCGACGAGCCCGACGGTCGCAACATCAACGACGGCTGCGGGGCGACGGCGCCGGAGCGGCTCGCCGAGCGGGTCAGGGAGGCCGGCGCGGAGGTCGGCTTCGCCTTCGACGGGGACGGCGACCGGGTGATGGCGGTGGACGGGACCGGCGCGATCCGCGACGGCGACGAGCTGATCGCGCTCGCGGCGCGCCACCTGAGCGAGTCGGGCGAGCTGCAGGGCGGGGTCGCCGTGACCGTGATGACGAACTACGGCTTCCACCAGGCGCTCGGGGCCGAGGGCATCGAGCTGGCCCAGACGAAGGTCGGCGACCGCTACGTGATCGACGAGCTCGTCGCCCGCGACTGGCACCTCGGAGGCGAGCAGTCCGGGCACATCATCTGGACCGAGTTCACGCCGACCGGCGACGGCATCGCCGCCGCCCTCCTGACCCTGCGCGCGCTCGGCGAGCGCAGGCTCGCGGACGTCGAGCCCTTCGCCAGGCTCCCCCAGAGGCTGGAGAACGTCCGCGTCGCGGACCGCGGCGCGATCGAGGGTGCCGAGGGCCTCTGGGCCGCGGTCAGGGAGGAGGATGAGAAGCTCTCCGGCCGCGGCCGCGTCCTGGTCAGGGCGTCGGGCACCGAGCCGCTGCTGCGGGTGATGGTCGAGGCGCCCGAGGAAGCGGAGTGCGAGGAGGTCTGCGGCCGCCTGGTCGCGGTGGTCGAGCGCGAGCTCGGATGAGCCCGCCTGGGCGGCCGGTTTCGACCCGGCGGCACGCTGCCTCTACCCTTAGGGCCTTCCTATGTGCGGCATAGTCGGATACGTAGGCGACCGACCGTGCCGGGACCTGCTGATCGCCGGGCTCGAGAAGCTCGAGTACCGCGGCTATGACTCGGCAGGGATCTCGGTGATCTCGGACGGTGCAATCGACAGCGTTCGCGCCGTCGGCAACCTCGCGAACCTGCGGGAGGCGGTCGAGCGGCACTCGCAGAACGGCGACGGCGGCGTCGCCCTCGCGACCGAGGAGTCGAAGATCGGAGTCGCCCACACGCGCTGGGCGACCCACGGCCGGGTGACCGAGGAGAACGCGCACCCCCACGGCGACTGCTCGGACAAGATCCACATCGTCCTCAACGGCATCGTCGAGAACCACGCCGAGCTCCGCAGCGAGCTGGCGGAGCAGGGGCACGTCTTCAGCTCCGAGACCGACGCCGAGATCGTCTCGCACCTGATCGAGCGCAACTACGCGGGCGACCTGACCGAGGCCGTCCGCCGGTCGTTCGGCGAGCTGCGCGGCCACTACGCGTTCGTCGCGATGCACTCCGACCACCCCGACACGCTCGTCGCCGCGCGCAAGGAGTGCCCGCTGATCATCGGCCTCGGCGACGACGAGAGCTTCGTCGCCTCCGCGATCCCGGCCTTCCTCGCCCAGACCCGCCGCGTGAAGCTCGTCGAGAACGGCGAGATCGTGACCATCCACCCCGACGGCGTCGACATCACCGACGCAGGGGGCGCTCGGATCGAGCGCGACGAAGAGGAGGTCACCTGGGACGAGGACGCCGCGGAGAAGGGCGGCTACCCGACCTTCATGATGAAGGAGATCCACGAGCAGCCGGACGCGGTTGCGGAGACGATCACCGACCGCCTCCCGGGCGACGACGGCGTCGACCTCTCCGACGTCGGTCTCTCCGACGAGGAGCTCCGCTCCGTCGAGCGGATCGTGATCGTCGCCTGCGGGACCAGCTACCACGCGGGCCTGGTCGGCCGCTACGCGATCGAGCAGTGGGCGCGGGTGCCGGTCGAGATGGACGTCGCCTCCGAGTACCGCTACCGCGACCCGGTCCTGCGCGAGAACGACCTCGTCATCGGCATCACGCAGTCGGGCGAGACCGCGGACACCCTCGCCGCGATGCGCCTCGCGCGCGCCGGCGGCGCCAAGGTGCTCGCGATCACCAACATCATGGGCAGCCAGGCGACGCGCGACTCCGACGCCGTCCTCTTCACCCGGGCCGGGCTCGAGATCGGGGTCGCGGCCACCAAGACCTTCGTCAGCCAGGTGGCCGCCATCTACCTTCTCGGCCTGAAGCTGGCCGAGCTGCACGGGACGCTGCCGCCGGAGCGGATCGCCGAGCTGGTCGCGGAGCTGAAGGGAATCCCGTCGATGATCGAGGAGACGATCGAATCGGTCGACGAGCAGGTTCGCGCGATCGCCCGCACCCACCACGAACGCCGCTTCTTCCTCTACCTCGGCCGCCAGATCGGCCTGCCGGTCTGCCTGGAGGGCGCGCTGAAGCTGAAGGAGATCTCCTACATCCCCACCGATGCGTACGCCGCGGGCGAGATGAAGCACGGACCGATCGCGCTGCTCGACGAGGAGACGCCGGTGATCTGCGTCGCGACCGACAGCCCGGTGCTGGAGAAGATGCTCTCCAACATGGAGGAGGTCCGGGCCCGGGGCGCCGACGTCGTCGCGGTCGCCAGCGAGGGCTCCGAGCAGGTCGCCGCAGTCGCGGATCAGACGCTGTTCGTGCCGGCCGTCGACTGGATCCTGCAGCCGATCCTGGCGGTGGTGCCGCTCCAGCTGCTCGCGTACCACATCGCCCGGCTCAACGGCCTGAACGTGGATCAACCACGCAATCTGGCCAAGACGGTCACCGTCGAGTAGCTCCGTGAAGCGTCGCCTCGCACGCGTTTCCCTCCTCGCCGCGCTCGCAACGGCGATCCTCGTCGCCGGCTGCGGCGGCGACGACGAGGGCGCCGACACCGGCGCGGCCTCGATCGTCCCGGCCAGTGCGCCCGTCTACCTCGACGCTCTGATCAAGCCCGGGGGCGCGGCCAAGGAGGACGCGGACGCCGCGCTCGGCACGATCCTGAAGACCGAGGACCCGGGCACCGCGATCGTCCAGGAGGTCGAGAAGCAGGCCGCCGCCGACGGCGCCGACTTCGACTACGCCCGCGACGTCGAGCCCTGGCTCGGCGAGAGCTTCACCGTCTTCCTGACCACGATCGGCGGCGATACCAGCGACAGCGAGGGCGCGTTCGCCTTCGAGACGAGCGACCCCGACAAGGCGCTGGAGTTCTTCAAGGGCGCCGAGGACGCTACCGGCGAGACCAAGGAGTACGAGGGCGTCGAGTACGAGTTCGACGAGGACGGCGACGTCCTCGGCCGCATCGACGACTTCATCGTCGGCGGCGACGAGAATGCCTTCAAGGCCGCGGTGGACGCCCACAACGGGGACTCCCTCGCCGAGAAGGACGACTTCAAGGACGGGATCGACGAGCTCTCCGACGACAGGCTGGCGACGCTCTACGTTCCGCCGCAGGAGTTCCTCGACGCGGTCCCCGAAAAGGAGCTCAGCTCGGACCAGCGCGACCTGCTCGAGAAGAGCCTCGGCGACGCCGCGCGGGAGCCGGTGCTCGGCGAGGTCACCGCCTCCGCGACCGACGTCAGCATGGAGCTGTCCGCAGGCGGCGGAGACGTCGAGACCCCTCCGAGCACCCTGCTTCCCGAGCTCCCGAGCGCAGCCTGGCTGGGCGTCGGGCTCGCCGACATCGGCGCGGCCGTCCAGCGGAGCGTCGAGAACGTCGGGGAGGCGGGCGCCGCCTCCGGCGTCGACGCGGAGACGATCCGCCGGCAGCTCCGGTCGCAGCTCGGGATCAACCTCGAACGGGACGTGATCAACACGCTCGGGGACTCCGCGCTGTTCGTCGAGGGCACCACGGTCAAGGACGTCTCCGGCGCGCTGGTGATCCAGAGCAAGGACCCGTCCGGATCGGCCGAGCTGATCAACAAGCTCCAGGACCTGATCTCCTCGCGGGCCTCGCCGCAGGACGCCCGCGTGCAGCCGCTCGCCTCGGCCGGCGGCGACCAGGGTTTCCAGATCGTCGACCCGAGCGGCGAGCTCCAGCAGCCGATCCAGGTCGTCCAGCACGACGACAAGATCGTGGTCGGCTACGGCCGCCGGGGCGTCGAGCAGGCGCTCTCGGGCGGCGATACGCTCGCGAACGACCCCGCCTTCAGCGCGGCCCAGGACGCGATCGGCGACCTCGGCGTCGATGCCTTCCTCTCGTTCGCCCCGGTCTTCCAGCTCGCCGAGGGGGCGGGCGCCGGCGCGGATCCCGACTTCAAGCAGGCGAAGCCCTACCTGGACTCGCTGAACTTCCTGGCCACGGGCTCCGGCTCCGACGGCGACCGCGCGACGCTGCGCGTCATCGTCGGCCTCCGGTAGGGGTCCCGGTGCCGGGGATCGGCATCGACCTGATCGAGATCGAGCGGATCGAAGGCGCGCTGGAGCGGCGGCCGCGCCTAGCGGAGCGCCTGTTCACCGAGGGCGAGCTGGCCTACGCGCGCGGGCGCGCGCGCCCGGGGCGCCACCTCGCGGCCCGCTTCGCCGCCAAGGAGGCGGTGATCAAGGCGCTGGGCTCGGCGCTGCCGCCCGCGTCCATCGAGGTCGTCGCGGGCGACCCGCCGGCGGTCGCCCTGCACGGGCCCGCCGCCGTCCTGGCGGCCGGCCGCGAGGTATCGGTCTCGCTGACGCATTCGCGCGAGAGCGCGGCCGCGGTGGCGATCGTCAGCTGAGGGTGGAGGAGCCCCGTACGGGGACATTCAGCCTCGCCACGAGCCGCAGGTAGGCTCGCCCCGAATGGAGCCGTGGCTGACACCTGTCCTCGATGCCGATGAGATGCGCGCCGTCGACTCCTGGGCGATCAGGGATCGTGGCGTGCCCTCCCTGGAGCTGATGGAGACGGCGGGGCGGGCCGTCGCGCGGGCGGCCGCCGAGCTCGCCGGGTCCGGCCGCGTCGTTGTCGTTTGCGGCAAGGGGAACAACGGCGGCGAC
>DASSYK010000115.1:0-11542 GCA_035703345.1 Solirubrobacterales bacterium | reverse complement strand
CAATTGCTGCGCCGGGGGCGGCTGGACTTCGGCTCGGTCGTGCCGAAGGGCGATCGCGACTTCGCGACCGAGGTCGACCTGAGGATCGAGGAAGCCATCCGGGCGGTGCTGGAGCAGGCGGCGCCCGGCGTCGGCTTCCTGGGCGAGGAGGAAGGGTCGCGTGAGGGCGCCAGCGACGCGATGTGGATCCTCGACCCGATCGACGGGACCGTGAACTTCGCCAACGGCAGCCCTCTCTGCGCGGTCTCGCTCGCGCTCGTCGAGGCCGACCGGCCGGTTCTCGGGATCATCGACCTGCCGCTGATGGGTGAGCGGTACGTCGCCAGCCTCGGCGCGGGCGCCTCGTTGAACGGGCGGCGCATCTCGGTGCTCGAGCCGTCCGGGCTCCGGGAGGCGATAGTCGGCTTCGCGGACTTCGCCGTCGGATCGGCCGCGAAGGTCGAGAACCCGGTTCATCGGGAGTTGATGGACCGGCTGGTGCCGCGGTGCCTGCGGGTGCGCGTGCACGGCTCCGAGTGCCTCGACCTCGCCTGGCTCGCGGCGGGGCGGCTCGACATCTCGGTGATGCTCTCCAGCCTGCCCTGGGACGTGGCCGCCGGCGTCCTGATCGCCCAGGAGGCCGGCGCCGAGGCCTTCGATCACGGCGGCGAGCCGTGGACCCCCCACTCCGTCTTCACCGTCTGCTGCACCCCCGGCCTCGAGGCCGAGCTGCTGCCGCTGGTCCAGGAGGCGGTCGAAGCCGCCGAGGCGCCGCCGCCCGCAGCCTGACCGGGCTGCACCGTTTCCCGAGCCGGCCCGCGCTACCCTCGGCTTCCGGCGTGGGACCCGAAACTTGGCTTCCCTGCCGCGGTCCCAGGGGAAGAGCAGCGGGAGCGTCCCTCCGCGCCTCGATTTCAGATGGACCCGATCCGTACGGACAGCACGATCCCCCGAGCGCGCCGCCTGGCGGTGCTCGCCCTCGCGCTGGTGGCGGCAGCCGCGGTGGCGCTGGCCCTGACCGCGCCCCACGACGCCGAGAGCGCCACCGGTGACAACGTCATCTTCATCCTCACGGACGACCAGTCGGCGAGCGAGCTCGCGGCGATGCCGAACACCCAGGCGCTGATCGGCGGGCAGGGAGCGACCTTCCGCCGCACCTACGTCCCGTACCCGCTCTGCTGCCCCTCGCGCGCGGGCCTGCTGACCGGCCAGTACATGCACAATCACGGGGTCCGCGGCAACACCGGGCCCTATGGAGGGTGGGAGCGGTTCATCCCGCGCGAACCCGACGCCCTGCCGGTCTGGACGTCCGACGCCGGCTACTACAACGTCCACATCGGGAAGTACATGAACGGGTACGCGGCGGGCGCCACCTCCGCCCCCTTCCCCGTCCCCGACGGCTGGGACGAGTGGTACGGCAAGATCTCCGAGGGGCCCCTCTACTTCAACTACCAGCTGATCGAGCAGACCGCGCCCGGCGACACGCCGGAGCTGGCTTTCTACGGCGACCAGGACAGCGAGTACCAGACGGACGTCTTCTCGCGAAAGGCCGTGGACTTCATCGACACGGCGGGCGCCCCCGAGACCCCGTTCATGATGAATGTCTGGTTCAACGCCCCGCACGGCCCGTTCGATCCCGCCCCGCGCCATCTCTACACGCAGACCGGGCCGCTGCCCAAGGTCCAGGCGTTCAACGAGAAGGACGTCTCCGACAAGCCGAAGTGGCTGCGCAAGCAGGCGCGCAGGCCGATCGGCAAGGGGCTGCGCAAGACGATCGTGGTCGAGCGCCGCCGCCGCCTCGAGATGCTGCGCTCGGTCGACGAGGGAGTGGGCGCGATGATCGCCGAGCTCGCGCAGGAGGGCATCCTCGACGACACCTACGTCATCTTCGCCTCGGACAACGGGTTCTTCCGCGGCGAGCACCGGATCGCGGGCGGCAAGTACCTCGCCTACGAGCCCTCGGCGAAGGTCCCGATGATGATCCGCGGGCCCGGCATCCCCGCGGGCGTCGTCAGTGACGAGCTGGTCTCCGTCCTCGACATCACGCAGACGATCGTCGAGATCTCGGAGGGGTCGCCCGACCCCGCCTTGGACGGGCGCTCGCTGCTGCCGTTCGCCCAGGACCCGGCGCGGCGCTCGACACGCCCGATCCTGCTCGAGGCCGACACGGGGCCCGGCAAGGGCAGCCCCGGCGCCGACGCGCAGTCCGCGTCGGCGAAGTCCTCGAAGCTCGCGCGGGCGCGGCTGCTCAACCGCCGCGGCGTCAGGAACCTGGACCAGGAGAAGATGGCGACGAAGTCGGCGGCGAACGGCAACTTCGCCCCCGCCTACCGGGCGATCCGCACCGACCGCTACCTCTACGTGCTCTACGCGAACAAGCAGTCGGAGCTCTACGACATGCGCAGTGACCCGGGTCAGCTCCGCAACCTGTCCGGCAATCGGCGCTTCAAGCCGGTGCGCAGGTGGCTCTACGGGCAGCTCGCCGGCCTGACCACCTGCGCCGGCGAGTCCTGCCGGATCGAGATCGGCCCCGACCTCGCGCCTCGCAGGAAGCAGCCGAAGCCGAAGCGGAGGCCGAAGCCCCGCAAGTAGCCCGAGGCGGTCCCCAGGCTACGATTGGCGCCTCTGGGGCACTGGCCAAATTGGCTAAGGCACCGGCCTCCAAAGTCGGCGATTCCAGGTTCGAGTCCTGGGTGCCCCGTCCGGACGGTGCGTACGCGTTGTCCTCTCTCGCTGGGAGGAGAGACCTAGAATCGACGGGCCAGCGGGCGTGGTGGAACTGGCAGACACGCCGGCTTTAGGTGCCGGTGCTCGTGAGAGCTTGGGGGTTCGAGTCCCTCCGCCCGCATCCTCCCTCCCCGATTCTCCGGTGGCGGTCGTCGCCCCGAGAACATAGACTTGCGCGCCATGGAAGCGGGAGCTATCCGTCCCGGATACGAGCTCTGGCGGCCGAACAGGGAGAAGCCCGAGGCGAAGAGCGCTCGCGCGCTCGTCGTCTTCCTTCTCCTGGTCAGCGCCGGAATCGCGACGGTGATCACCCTCGGCGGCTGGGAGCGGCTCGAGGGCGGCAAGATGTTCGCGATCGCCTACATCCTGCTGTACCTCCTCTTCGCCTTCCTCGTGTCCCGCTGGAACCGCGGCTGCCTGCCGGTCGCCTCGGCGCTCGCGATCATCCTCGCGATCTTCGCGGGCATCGCGGCGCCCGCGTGGTTCGACCGAGCGAAGGACGGCCTCGACAGCCCGGCCCTCCCCGAGGAGATCCTCGGGCTCCTGACGCTGCTGCTCGTCCCGGTCCAGGTGATCCTGATCGCGGTCGCGATGGTCGCCTTCAACCAGCAGTGGCACGTCGAGGAAGAGCGCCCGATCGGCGACGAGCTCGAGGACTAGCGCCGACGGCCGGCTCCGCTCGGCCTAGAAGAGCTGCAGCGGCGGCTCGAGCAGGTGCGGGCCGTCCTGGCGGACGTCGCTGACCGCGTCCGAGACCTCGGTCACCTCGAGCCCCTCCCGCGGCACCAGCAGGCCCGCCAGCTCGCTCGGGCGCGTCCCGGGATCGAGCCAGGCCGCCTCCCCCTCAGGCTCCAGGATCACCGGCATCCGGTCGTGGATCGGCGCCACCTCCGCGCTCGGCTCGGAGGTGACGATCGCGCAGGAGTGCAGATCGCTCCCGTCCGCGCGGCGCGACCGGGCCCACAGCCCCGCGAACGCGAATGGCTCCCGCGACGGAAGCGCGATCCACTGCGGCCGCTTGCCGGTCGGCGTCGCCAGCCACTCGTAGAACCCGTCGGCGACGATCAGGCACCGGCACCGCTCGAACGCGTCCCTGAACGCCGGCGCCTCCGCCACCGTCTCGGCCCGCGCGTTGATCAGCAGCCGGTCGAACCCGTCCGGGTCCGCGTAGTGCGGCACCAGTCCCCACCTCAGGCTGCCGGCCTCCCGCTCTCCGTCCTCGTTCAGCCTGATCGCCGGCACCGCGTCCGTCGGCGCCACGTTGAACCGCGGCCGCTCGTCGATCTCGGCGGACTCGGTCAGGTCGAACCTGAACCGCAGAATGCGCGGATCCGGGTCGGTGAGGGTGTAGCGCCCGCACATGGCGACAGGGTCTCACGCGAGGCGGCGGGCGACCGCCGCCAGGGTGCGGCGGACCTCGTCCGGTTCGTAGCGGACCTGGGCGTGGGTGAAGCGCAGGCAGGTGAGCCCGGCCATGGTGTGCGCCTGGTCGCGCAGCAGGTCCCGCGCCTGCTCCGCCGGCGTGCGGTGATAGCGCAGCCCGTCGGTCTCCACGACCAGCCCGAGACTCGGCCAATGGAAGTCGACCTTGAACCCATTGAGCCGCCCGCCGGTCTCGGGCACCGGAAGCCCGGCCGAGCGCACCAGCCGCAGGAAGCGGCGCTCGAGCTCGGAGTCGGTGAGCCTGAACGTGCGCAGGTCGAGCAGGCGGCGGAGCCGGCCGACGCCCCGCTGGCCCGGGCGGCGATCCAGCTCGGCCCGCAGCCGGTCCGGCGTCAGGAGATCGAGCTTGTCGGCCGCGTTGACTGCGGCCTCCAGGTGGCGGGCTGGAAGCACTGCGGCGAGGTCGATCAAGGTGCGGGCGGGGGTGGTCACGGGGATGCGCTGGCGCAGGGTCACGTCGGACGGCTCGAGCCGGCCGGGCCGGTGCACCGCGACGCCCGGGGGACGCCGGTCGAGCTGCGCGGGCACCGAAACGTGGATCACCGAGCTGCGGTCAGGTCCGAACCCCCAGAGGGCGAGCGCGGTCTCGTGGCTGACCACGGCTCGGGAGCCGCAGGCGAGCACAGCGGCCATCCATCGCCCGCGACCCGTGAGCTCCGGGCGCCCGACGGCGTAAATGCCCTTGCGCACTCGGTGCAGGCGGCCGGTCCGAAGCCGATGCTCGATCTCGTGCCTCCCGAGTCCGCGCTCCTGGAGCTGGGCTCGCGAAACCACCCCGTGCTGGCGCCGTGCCAGGGCCCACACCGACTTCGCTTGGGATCTGGTGCCGCCCATACGCGGCATGAGGTCCCAAGCGGCGGTCCTCGCCCCTATGCCGGAGGTGGGACTCGAACCCACACGTCCCGGAGGACACGGCATTTTGAGTGCCGAGCGTCTGCCAGTTCCGCCACTCCGGCGCGGTGGGACCGATAGACGCGCCCGCGGGCGATAATGCTCGCTCGTGACGGAAGCTGAAGGAGAGACGAAGCCGTGGCGGCGGGACGGGCCCGCGGACGACGAGGAGCCCTCGGCGCCTCCGGCCGGGGGGCGGCCGGAGGCTGACGCTGGGCCGCCGGACTCGGCGCCGGGGGTTCTCGAGGCTCCGGCCGCACCCGAGGGCGCGGAGGCCGAGCTGGTTCGGGAGCTCTGCTCCTTCGAGGGGCGCGGTCCGGGGACGGATGCCGAGCGGCGGGCGGCGAACATGCTCGCGGGGAGGCTGCGGGGGCTCGGGCGGCGGGCCGAGGTGGAGCCGACCTACGTGCACAGGCAGTTCGCGCTGGTGCACGCTCTGCACGTCGCGGTGGCGATCGCGGGCAGCCTGATCGCCGTGTCGCAGCCCGCGGTCGGGTTCGCGCTGGTGCTGTTCGCGGCGACGTCCGCCTACCTGGACCTGAACACGCGGGTCTACATCCTGCGGACGCTGTTCTTCCGGCGGGCGTCCCAGAACGTGGTCTCGCCGGGGCCCAACCCTGCGGCCCCCCTGCGGCTGGTGCTCCTGGCGCACTACGACGCGGGTCGCTCGGGCTACGTCTACGGCGAGCGGGGCCGCAAGCTCGCGGAGCGCCTGTCCGAGCCGGCCCGGCTGCTGCTGGGGCCGTTCCGCCTGATCTTCTGGGGCGGGATGGTGCCGCTGCTTCCGATCATCGGCGCCCGGATGGCCGGCGTCGACGGCGACTGGCTGTCCCTGATCCAGCTGGTGCCGACGATCCTGCTGATCGTCGCCGCCTTCCTGCTGATCGACATCGCCCTCTCGGAGACCGTGCCGGGCGCCTACGACAACGCCTCCGGCGTGGCGGCGGTGCTCGGCGCTGCGGCGCGGCTTCGCGACGAGCCGCCGCAGAACCTCGACGTCTGGGTCGTGCTGACCGGCGGCGGGGAGTCACTGAGCGAGGGGATGCGCTCCTGGGCGCGCCGCCACCGGGCCGGGCTCGACCGCGAGCACACGCTTCTCGTCAACGTCGAGGGCGCCTCCTATGGCACCGTGCACTACCGGACGACCGAGGGAGCGGTGATCAGCTACGCAACGGACCCCGAGCTGGTCGAGCTCTGTGAGGCGCTCGCGGCGGCCGAGCCCGACGAGGGGAAGCGCGCCCTCCCCGTCCGCTCGCCGGTGGTGTCCGACGCCCTGGCCGCCCGCGTGCGCCGGATGCGATCGGTCTCGATCGTCGGCGCCGACGGCGGCCTCGCTCCACCCTGGCTCCACGCCCACGAGGACACCCCGGAGCGGATCGACGCCGCCGCGCTCGAGCGCACGACCGCGTTCGTGGTCGCCCTGGCCGGCCTGATCGACCGGGGCACCGAGCGCGCAGCCATGAGCCAGGCGGCCGCGAGCGGCGATCCCGCGGCGCACGAGGTCTCGCCGTGAGCGCGGCGCCGCAGAAGCTCTGGGAGCCCTCCGAGGAGGCGATCGAACACTCCAGGCTGACCCGCTACGCGGCCTGGCTGCAGCGCGAGCGCGGGGTCGAGGCGCCCAGCTACGACGAGCTGTGGCGGTGGTCGGTGGACGAGCTCGAGGACTTCTGGGCGTCGATCTGGGACTACTTCGAGGTCGAGGCCGACGGCCCCGAGCGCGCGACCCGCGCAGAGCGCGGCGACGTCGCCGAGAGGCCTGAGGAGCCGCCGTACGAGTCGGTCCTGGCCGAGCGGGTTATGCCCGGCGCCCGCTGGTTCGAGGGGGCCCGGCTCAGCTACGCCGAGCACATCTTCCGCGGCAAGGCCGACGACGAGGTCGCCGTCGTGCACGCGTCCGAGCTGCGCGAGCTCTCGGAGCTCCGCTGGGGCGAGCTGCGCGAGAGCGTCGCCGAGGTCGCCGAGGGGCTGCGCGCCCTCGGGGTCGGCAGCGGCGACCGCGTCGTCGCCTACCTCCCGAACGGCGCCGAGGCGCTGATCGCCTTCCTCGCGACCGCCAGCCTCGGCGCGATCTGGTCCTCCTGCTCGCCGGACTTCGGCCCCTCGAGCGTGGTCGACCGCTTCGCCCAGATCGAGCCCAAGGTCCTGTTCGCGGTCGATGGCTACCGCTACGGGGGCAAGGACTTCGACCGGCGCGACACGGTCGCCGAGATCGCCGCCCGGATCTCCTCGCTCGAACGCGTCGTGGTGGTCCCGTACCTGACGCACTCGCCCGACCTGTCCCCGCTCGAGGAGCACGACGACGTCGCCGCGCCGATGACCTGGGGACAGCTCCGCGAGCTCGGCGAGGGTGCGCCGCTCCGCTTCGAGCGCGTGCCCTTCGACCACCCCCTCTGGGTCCTCTACTCGTCCGGCACGACCGGTCTGCCCAAGGCCATCGTCCAGGGCCACGGCGGAATCCTGCTGGAGCAGCTGAAGAAGCTGAACCTGCACGTCGACGCGCGCGAGGGCGACCGCGTCTTCTGGTTCACCACGACCGGCTGGATGATGTGGAACTTCCTCGTCGGCGCGCTGCTGACCCCCGCCTCGATCGTCCTCTACGACGGCAACCCCGGCCACCCCGACATGGGCGTCCTCTGGGACCTGGCGGCCCGGACCGGCGTGACCTGCTTCGGCACCAGCGCCTCCTACATCGCCGCCTGCATGAAGGACGGCGTCGAGCCGGGCGACGGCCGCGACCTCTCGCGCCTCCGCGCGGTCGGCTCCACGGGCTCCCCCCTCTCCCCCGAGGGCTTCGAATGGGTCTACGAGCACGTCGGGCGCGACACGTGGCTCTTCTCGACCAGCGGCGGCACCGACGTCTGCACCGCGTTCGTCGGGGGCGTCCCGACGCTTCCCGTATACCGTGGCGAGCTCCAGGCGCGCGCCCTCGGCGCCAAGGTCGAGGCTTTCGACGAGGACGGCAACTCCGTCATCGACCAGGTGGGCGAGCTGGTCATCACCGAACCGATGCCGTCGATGCCGGTCTTCTTCTGGGGCGACGAGGACGGCTCCCGGTACCGCGCCAGCTACTTCGAGATGTTCCCCGGCGTCTGGCGCCACGGTGACTGGATCGAGATCACCTCCCGCGGCACCGCGATCATCTACGGCCGCTCCGACTCGACCATCAACCGCTCCGGCGTCCGCATGGGGACGAGCGAGATCTACCGCGCCGTCCAGTCCGTGCCCGAGGTGCTCGACGCGCTCGTCGTCGACGTCCCACGGGAGGGCACGGAAGGATGGATGCCCCTGTTCGTCGTGCTGCGCGAGGGCGGCGAGCTCGACGAGGAGCTGACGAAGGAGATCAAGCGCCGCATCCGCGAGGCCTGCTCGCCCCGCCACGTCCCCAACGAGATCCACGCGATCGCCGCGGTCCCGCGGACGCTCAGCGGGAAGGTGCTCGAGGTTCCCGTCAAGCGGATCCTGATGGGCGAGGCGCCCGAGCGGGCCGCCAGCCGCGACTCGCTCGCCAACCCCGAGGCCCTGGACTACTTCGTCCGGCTGGCCGCCGCCGAGGCTCCGCCCGCGGCCGGCGGCTCGTAGACCACCGAGCAGTTCCGGCCCGCCCGCTTCGCCTGGTAGAGCGCCGCGTCGGCGAAGGTGAACAGCATGCGCGGGTCGCCGTCGGCCGCGGCGGTCGAGGCCAGGCCGCAACTCGCCGTCAGCGAGACCGAATGGCCCTCGAACTCCTCGTGGATCCCCCTGCGAACGCGCTCCGCAACCGCCAGCGCGTCCCCCTCGGTCGCTCCCGGCAGCAGCACCGCGAACTCCTCCCCGCCGAGGCGCGAGACGGCGTCGACGGACCGGACCGACTCGGCGATGACGTCGGCCGCGCGGCGCAGAGCGACGTCCCCCTGCTCGTGCCCGAGCTCGTCGTTCACCGCCTTGAAGTGGTCCAGGTCGCAGATGATCAGCGACAGGCAGCTCCTGTCCCGGATGGTCCGGTCCACCTCCAGCTCGAAGCGCCGGTTGAACCCCCTGCGGTTGACGAGCGTCGTCAGCGGGTCCGTTTCCGCCTGGTTGGCGAGATCGGCGGCGAGCTGCTCGGTGCGCTTGCGCAACAGGGAGACGGCGAGGAACGAGGTGACGACCACCAGACCGGCGGCGAGCACGTACTCCGCGGCGAAGGGCGGGGAGCGCACCGCCATCACGGCGCACATCACGGCCAGCGCGAAGGCGACCTGCGCCGCGGCCGGCCTGCCCGCGAAGAAGGCCCCCGCCACGAGGGCGACCCAAGCGTAGAAGGACAGGTACAGCCTCGAAGCGCCGTCCGACGCCGTCAGCGCCAGTCCGCCGATGATCAGCGTCGCGGCGATCAGCATCACGTGGTAGCCCCAGCGCGGAATGCGCCTGTAGAGCAGGAAGCACAGGGCCCCGAGCGGAACCGCCGTGGCGATGGCGGCGACCGCGCCCCAGTCGGCGCGGAAGACGCCGTCGTCGGCGACGAGCAGCAGCAGGTCGAAGGTCCCGCCGAGCATGAACAGCGTCCCGAAGGTGCGCGCCATCAGGCCGCGGTCCTCCGAGATCATCGTCTCAGCCCGCATCGGTTCGCGCCACAGCACCCGGGCGGCCAGCGGCGGGTCTTCGAGCAGCGCTCGCAACGCCCCCCCGGCGCGTGATCGCATGTCAATCCTCCTCTCCGTCCGGCCACGTCCGTCCCGGTGCGAAAGGAGGCTCCCTGACCCGCGCGTACGTGGACCGGCCTGTCGCGGCAGGGTATCCGCAAGCACTCCGCCCGGGCAAGGGGGCGGCCGGCGGCGCTAGACCGGCGTGACCGGGTTGCGGCGCGTCGCGAAGTCCCGGTCCCGGGTCTCGGCGAGCGCGTAGCGCTGCACCAGCTCGGCGCGCAGGGCGTCGGGCTCGATCACGGCATCGACGACCAGCTCGGAGGCGAGATGGAGGATGTCGATGTCCTCCGAGTACTCCTCCCGCTTCTCGGCCACGAAGCGCTCGCGCTCGGCGTCGTCCTCGATCGCCTGGATCTGGTTGAAGAAGACGGCGTTGATCGCGGCCTCGGGGCCCATCACCGCGATCTGCGCCTGGGGAAAGGCGACGCATGAGTCCGGGTCGAACGCGGGCCCGGCCATCGCGTAGAGCCCGGCGCCGTAGGCCTTGCGGACCACGACCGAGATCTTCGGGACCGTCGCCTCCGATACGGCGCTGATCATCTTGGCGCCGTGGCGGATGATGCCCTGGCGCTCGACGTCCTTGCCGATCATGAAGCCCGGGACGTCGGCGAGGAACAGCAGCGGGATGTTGAACGCGTTGCAGGTCCAGATGAAGCGGGCCGCCTTGTCGGCCGAGTCCACGAACAGGACGCCGCCCTTGATCTTGGGCTGGTTCGCGACGATCCCGGTCACGCGCCCCTCCAGGCGCGCATAGCCGACCACGAGCTCCTTCGCCCAGCGCTCCTGCACCTCGAGGAACGACCCGGCGTCGACGACCGCGTCGATCAGGTCGCGAACGTCGAAGGCCGGCTTCGGGTCCGTCGGCACGATCTCGGAGACGCTCCGCTCGGCCGCCGGCCCGGCGGGAGGCGCCGGGGGCGGCGCCTCGCGCCAGTTCGCGGGCATGAAGGACAGGTAGCGCTGCGCGAGGTCGATCGCATCCTCGTCGGTCTCGGCCAGGAAGTGCCCGCATCCCGAGCGGGAGGTGTGCATCCGGGCGCCGCCCATCTCCTCCAGCGTCACCTCCTCGCCGATGACCATCTGGGCCATCCGCGGCGAACCGAGATACATCGAGGCGTTTCCGTCGCGCATGATCACGACGTCGCAGAAGGCGGGGATGTAGGCGCCGCCGGCGGCGCTGGGGCCGAACAGCAGGCAGACCTGCGGCACCTGCCCGGAGAGGCGCACCTGGTTGTGGAAGATCCTCCCCGCGCCCCTGCGGCCGGGGAACATCCGGACCTGGTCGGTGATCCGCGCGCCGGCCGAGTCGACGAGGTAGATCATCGGGACCTGGTGGCTCAGGGCCCGCTCCTGGATCCGGAGGATCTTCTCGACGGTCTTGGGCCCCCACGAGCCGGCCTTGACCGCCGGGTCGTTCGCCATCAGCGCGACCGGGCGCCCGCCGATCGTGCCCATGCCGGTGACGACGCCGTCGGCGCCCAGGCCCTCCTGCTCCCAGTTGGCGAGCAGGCCCTCCTCCGAGAGCGATTCGGCGTCGAGCAGCCGGGCGACCCGCTCCCGGACGGGCAGCTTCTCCTGCTCGGCCACCTTGCGGCGGTGGTGCTCCGGGCCCCCCTCGAGCGCGGCGTCCAGCGCCGCTCTGAGCTCAGTCATCCAGGCGGCGGCTCAGGACGAGCGAACGTCCTGCTCGTCGCGCTCGTCGGTGATGTCGGGCCCGTCGGTGACGGGGGACTCCTGGGTGACGTCGGCCTCGTCGGCGTCGTGCTCGCCGGAGTCCAGCGGCTCGTCGTGCTCGCCGGTGTCGATGTCGTCGTGCTCGCCAATGTCGATGTCGTCGT
>DASSYK010000024.1:0-5159 GCA_035703345.1 Solirubrobacterales bacterium | reverse complement strand
GCTGCAGCCCGCGCCGGACGTGTCCGCGGGGCCGTCGCCGCGGACGAAGCGCTGGAATACCTGGTCGCCGAGGCCCTCGGGGAGGCCGGGGCCGCTGTCGGAGACCGTGAGCACGGCATCGTCGTCCTCGCGCGCGGCGCGCAGCACGACCCTGGTCCCCGCGGGGGTGTGGCGCAGGGCGTTCTCGAGGAGGTTGAGGACCATCCGGTGCAGCTCGTCCGGATTGCCCTCGAGCGCGAGCGGGCCCTCGATCTCGGCCCTCAGCTCGCTGCCGTCCGCGAGGGGCTCGATCTCGCTCAGGGCGGCCTCCGCGATCTCGGCGATGTCGGCGCCGGTGCGCGCGGAGCGGCGGCCGGCGTCGGCGCGGGCGAGCAGCAGCAGGTCCGAGACGAGCCGCGACATGCGCCGGGTGGACCCGAGCGCGGACTCGACGGCGTGGCGGTCCTCCGCGTCGGCCAGCGAGCCCTCGAGCAGCTCGAGGTTGGCCTGAACGCTGGTCAGCGGGGTGCGGAGCTCGTGCGAGGCGTCGGCGACGAACTCGCGCTGGCGCTCGAAGGCCTGTTCGCGCTCGCTGCGCGCCTCGTCGAGGGCCTCGAGCATGCCGTCCATCGTCTGCGCGAGCTCGCCGACTTCGTCGTCGGCCGCCGGGACCGGCATCCGGCGGGAGGGGTCGCGGGTGGTGGTGATGTCGCGGGCGAGCGCGGTCAGGCTGGCGATCGGGCGCATCGCGCGGTCGGCCACGGCCAGCCCCGCGAGCAGGGCGAGCACGGTGGCTCCGATGACGCCGCCGGCGAGGAAGAGCCAGAGGCGGCCGACGCTGTCGTCGACACCGTCGTGGGGCTCCGCGTACTGGACGTAGGCGGTCATCCCACCGGTCGAGACGATGGGCGCGCTCGCGACGCTGTACTCGCCGTTGTCGGCGATGCCGGACTGCGGCGCGCCGAGGTCGGCGTTCTCATCGGTGGAGGCCAGCGGACGCCCGCCCTCGTCGACGATCCGGATCACGGCGCCGTCGGCCATCGCCGAGTCCTCGAAGTTCGGGGTCTTCAGCACCGGGCCCCGGGCCGGGTCGATGGCGACGGTGCTCTCGGATGCGAGCGCGCCGGCCGCGCCGCGCAGCTCCTTCTCGAAGTCGTTGCGCATCCGGTCGCCGACGAGGTTGCCCAGCACCAGCGCGAACACGACCAGGATCAGGAAGGTCAGCCCGGCGGTCGTGGCGGCGATGCGCCAGCGCACGGGGATGCGCTCGAGCGGGTCCAGCATCCCCTTCATGTCAGCTCGCCTTCAGCACGTAGCCGGCGCCGCGCTTGGTGTGGAGCATGCGCGGCTCGCCGCCGGCCTCGAGCTTGCGGCGCACGTTCGAGATGAAGACGTCGATCGTGTTCGTCTGCTCGAACGGGTCGTAGCCCCAGACGTCCTCGAGCAGGCGCTCGCGCGAGACGACCAGCTTCTGGTTGCGTGCGAGGTACTCGACCAGCTCGAACTCGCGGTTCGTCAGCTCGATCTCTCGGTCGCCGCGCTTGGCCTCACGGGTGTCGGGGTTCAGCAGCAGGTTGCCGACTACGATCGCCGCGGACCCGCGGGGCGGGCGCCGGCGCAGGAGCGCCCGGATCCGCGCCAGCAGCTCCGCGCGCTCGAAGGGCTTCGGCAGGTAGTCGTCGGCGCCGGAGTCGAGGCCCTCGACGCGATCCTCGGTCTCGGTGCGCGCGGTCAGCATCAGGATCGGGACGTCGCTCTCGGCGCGCAGGCGCTTGGCGACCTCGAGGCCGTCGAGGCGGGGGAGACCCAGGTCGAGCACGACGAGGTCCGGCGCGAACTCCTCGGCCGCCCGCAGCGCCTCGACGCCGTCGCCCGCGGTACGGACCTCGTGGCCCTCGGCGCGTAGCGAGCGGCGCAGGACGTCGGCGATCGCGTCGTCGTCCTCGACGACGAGCACCCGCCCGGTCGCTGCTTCCACGGTGGCCATCCGTGTCCAAGGGTAGATCCCTGCGGCCGGTTTTCAGGGCATCCTTGAGCGGGTCTTTATCGCCGCGGACCGATCGGGATTCCGTGCGTGGCCGCGCAGGGGAGAAGGGGCGGGCGTCGAAGAGTGGGCGGATGCTTGCAGACAGGCTCTTCGGCGCCGCCGAGCGCGCGCCCGCGCGCGGGCGCAAGCGCGCGCCCGCGCGCGCCGCCGCGAAGCGGCGCAAGCAGGCCCCGCGGCGCGGCGGCCCGCCCAGGCGCGGCCGCAAGCCCTCGCCCGAGGTGGGCCAGCGCCGCATGGACCTGCTCGGCCTCTGCGGCCTGGCGCTCGCGGTCTACCTCGGCTACGTGATCTACCTCGGCTGGGACGGCGGCACCGTGGGCAACGGCGCCGAGGCCGGCCTGGCCTACGCCGTGGGCAAGGGCGTGGTGGTCTTTCCCGTCGCGCTGGCCCTCGGCGGGCTCGCGCTGATCCTCCGGCCGCTGATGCCCTCGCCGCGCGCGGTCGCCGTCGGCGCCTTCGCCGTCGGTGCGGGCCTCCTGCTCGCGCTCGCCGCGCAGACGGCGGGCCTCGCACCGGGCGGCGCGCGCGAGGGGCTCTTCCAGCCCGAGTTCTTCGAGGATCACGGCGGCGCGCTGGGCGAGGTCCTCTACTGGGCGAGCACGACGCTCTTCCAGCGCATCGGCGCCCACATCATCGCCGTCGTCCTGGTGGTCGCCGGCCTGCTCTTGATCGCGGGCCGCTCGGTCTCGGACATGATCGCCGCCGGCCGCCGCGGGTTCTCCCGCGCCAGGAACGGCGCCGCGGACTTCGTGACGCTGGTGCGCGACACCCGCGCCCAGACCGACGACCCGGACTTCGTCCACACGGACCCCAACGACACCGACCCGCTCTTCGGCCCGCCCGAGCCGCTCGACGACGCGCCCACGATCCGCCGCGCCGACTCACCGCCCGGCTTCCACTCGGACCCGGTCACCGACGAGGAGGAGTTCGCGGCCGACCTCGACGAGGCCATCAAGGTGGGGGACGAGGTGACGACCGAGTCGTTCAGGGTGAGCACGCCGCTCGCGCCCGTTCCCGATCCCGAGGACGGCGAGGCGGAGGAGGGTGGTGTGCCTGCGGCCGAGGAGGAGGGGGTCGCGGAGCCGAAGGCGTCGACCACCGACTTCGACGAGATCAAGGCCAGCGGCGACATCGAGGGCGAGCCGCTGACGCCGCGCGGCAACAAGCGCTCCGCCATCACCGAGTCCGAGGAGCTCGCCTACGTCGCGCCCAAGGCCGAGGAGCTGCTCGCCCGCGGCGGCGCCGACAAGGGGCCGAACAAGCGCGACCACGAGGCGATCGCGCGGAACCTGCTCGAGGCGCTGGGCCATTTCGGGGTCGAGGCGAAGCTGGTCGGCGTGGTCAGCGGCCCGCACGTGAGCCGCTACGAGCTGCGCCTCGCGCCCGGCACGAAGATGTCGAAGGTCACCTCGCTGCGCGACGACCTCGCCTACGCGCTCGCCTCGACCGACATCCGCATTCTCGCCCCGATCCCCGGCAAGCAGGCCGTCGGCGTCGAGGTCCCGAACTTGAAGCGCCGTCTCGTCCGCCTCGGCGACATCTACGGCGGCCGCCCGCAGGGCGCCTCGCCGCTCGTCGCGTGGCTCGGCAAGGACATCAGCGGCCAGTCGGTCTGGGTCGACCTGCAGAAGATGCCTCACGCCCTGATCGCCGGCACCACCGGCTCGGGCAAGTCGGGCAGCCTCAACGCGATCCTCAGCTCGCTGCTGCTGCACTCCTCGCCGAACGAGCTGCGGCTGGTCCTGGTTGACCCGAAGCAGGTCGAGCTGAACCACTACGAGCGCATCCCGCACCTGCTGACGCCGGTCGTCACGTCCCCGCGGCTCGCCGCAAACGTGCTGAACAACCTGATCGCCGAGATGGAGACCCGCTACACGGTGATGAGCAAGGCGCGCGCGCGGAACATCGGCGAGCTGAACAAGATCCGCGTGCGCGAGGGCGAGGCGCCGCTGCCGTTCATCCTCTGCGTTATCGACGAGCTTGCCGACCTGATGATGGTCGCGCCGACCGAGGTCGAGGACGCAATCATCCGGCTCGCCCAGAAGGCGCGCGCCGTCGGCATCCACCTGCTGCTCGCGACCCAGCGTCCCTCGACGGACATCATCACCGGGACGATCAAGGTCAACATCCCCTCGCGGATCGCGTTCGCGGTCTCCTCGCAGGTCGACTCGCGCGTGATCCTCGACCACGGAGGCGCCGAGACGCTGCTCGGCCAGGGCGACATGCTGCTGCGCGACGCGGGCAGCTCCAAGCTCCAGCGGATCCAGGGCGCGTTCATCACCGAGGACGAGATCGCCGCGATCACCGAGCACTGGGCCGAGCAGGGCGAGCCGGACTTCGACGAGGAGCTGCTGGAGACCCCGCCGCCTTCCGAGGAGGCCTCCGCGGGCGACGACGAATTCGACCCGAACCAGGACGACCTGCTGGTCCAGGCCGCGCAGGTGGTCGTCGAGTCCGGCACGGCGTCGGTCTCGATGATCCAGCGGCGCCTGCGCGTCGGCTACACGCGCGCCGGCCGCCTGATCGACATGCTCGAGCGCCGGGGTGTGATCTCCGGATACGAGGGCTCCAAGCCGCGCCAGGTGCTGATCACCGAGGCCGACGTGTCACGCGTGCTCGACGATCAGGGGCGTCCCGGCGTGCCGGTCGCCACGGCCCCGGATGACGAGCCCGACCCAGCGGCGTAACCGCTGGACATCGCCGGATTTCCGGCGCGATACCTTTAGCCGGTGGAGGCATCTCCCCGGCCCCGGGACCGTTGAATGGCGGACATCGGCTCACTCCTGCGCGAAACGCGCATCCGCGCCAAGATCGACATCACAACCGTCGAGGACGCGACGAAGATCCGCGCCAAGTACCTGCGCGCGCTCGAGAACGAGGAATGGGTCGTGCTGCCCGGCCCCACCTACGTCAAGACCTTCCTGCGCACGTACGCGCAGTTCCTGGGCCTCGACCCGCGCCTGCTCGTGGACGAGTACAGCGCGCGGTTCGAGGAGCCCGAGCACCTCGAGGTCCCGGCGTTCACGGCGCGGCGCCGGATCCCGGAGCGCGCGCGGCGGGTCGGCCCGCCGTCGCGCGGCGTGGGAGTCCTCGTGGCGCTCGTCGTGTTCGTAGCGTTCCTGCTGGTGCTGGG